>CANNPG010000009.1:0-15344 GCA_947507375.1 uncultured Collinsella sp.
CGCGCACGTTGCACGCCAAGTTTGCTACATCGAGCAAGGGAAAGCTGGGCAGACCGAACACGTCTTTGAGCTGCAGAGAAAACTCGTCCCAAACACTCGTATAACCGCAGTCCTCGATAATGCATTTCACGTTTGCGGGCAGAGATTCCCCCGCGACGTTCATGGCGGTTGCCGCACCCATCGACTCGCCAAAGACCAGGATGCGCGCCTCGGGGTCAGCCTGAACGATTCGCTCGATCCATGCGACGATGTCGAGGCGCTCGGGCCAGCCCATGCCGATATAGTCGCCGCCGGAGCGCTCGTGGGCGCGGGCGGCGGGTGCGAGTACGTTCATGCCGCGGTCATGGAATCGTTTGGCGTATCGGGCCATACCGATGGGCTCGTTGGTATATCCATGCAGGCAGACGGCGTAGTCGTGCGTGCTCTCCGACGCGGCAAAATACCAAGCGGCAAGCTCGGTTCCGTCATCTGCGGTGAGGCTGCTGCTCTCGCGATTCGCTTTAAACCACGCCCGCGCCTCGGTGTCCTCGGCATCCGGCTGCTCACCTTCTTTGTCGTTCTTGCTATCCTGCATCATCTTCATGGTGTACGGCGCTTGGGGGTTCAGGGCAAAGTCAAACAAAAAATTGCCGGCAAATCCGAGCAGCGCAACGACAACCGCCAGTGCAACGATGCCGGCTATCTTGAGCTTTCGATGGGAACGTGCGTTTTGAGCCATGCAGTATTCTCCTATAAGATGTTAATACATCAACATTTAATGCAAGCGCATTATGGACGTTCGCCGTTGATGCGTCAACAAGCAAAGAATGGGTAAACAAAGGGTCACATATGGTGCAAATTTCGCACGTATCCAGACGCTTTGATATAGTGTTGAGAACTCTTTACGTTGGAGGATGTAACCGGCATGTCCGATTCGAGCGACAGTTCTAAGCCGCGACCCAAGACCGCGGCCGTTCCACACTACACGGTGGGCGAGGAGATCATGAACTCCGTCACCCATGGTGTCGGCTGCCTGCTGGGTATCGCCGGCCTGGTGCTCCTGATCGTATTCGCTGCCCTGCGCGGCGGAGGCCCGGCCCACATGGCCGCGGCGATTGTCTATGGTGTCAGCATTATTCTTGAATACCTAGCTTCCACGCTCTACCACGCGATTCAGCCCGCGGGCGCCAAGCGCGTGTTTCGCATCATCGACCACAGCTGCATCTACCTGCTCATAGCCGGCAGCTATACGCCGTTTTGCCTCATCACGCTTGCAAACGACGGCGGTCCTATGCTGTTCTTTGCCGTGTGGGCCATCGCCATTATCGGCATCGCCCTCGAGTGCTTTATGCGCGAGCGTCAGCCGCACTGGGTAAGCGGCTTGGTCTACCTGCTGATGGGCTGGCTCGTTGTCTTTAAGCTGCCCGAACTTGTGGCGCTGCTCAACCCCGTGGCACTTGCCCTGCTTGCCGTCGGCGGCGTGTGCTATACCGTGGGCGTGCCGTTCTACATCGCCAAAAACGTGCGCTACCTGCACAGTGTGTTTCACCTGTGGGTGCTCGCCGGCAGTATCTTCCAGTTCATGGCGGTGATCCTCTTCGTAATCTAGCGACCACGCCCACGGCCCCGCTCGCACGGGCGACCGGCGCAATTGCCGTATCCGCCATCAACGTTTTACCCTAACGTCCCGAATCTTGGAGGTTCGAGAAACTCCCGATGGACATAACCATCTCCCTTATCACTACCCTCGTCCTGACGCTTATCAACGGCTACTTCTCCATGTCCGAGATGGCTCTCACCACGGCTAAGCGCGCCGTGTTGGAGCACGATGCCGAGGAGGGCGATAAGCGCGCCGAGCGCGCCGTCCAGCTTGCCGCCGACTCCGATCAGCTGTTGGCCACCATCCAGGTCGCCATCACGCTCGTGGGCTTCGCCTCGTCCGCCGTCGCCTCGACGAGCCTGTCCGACCCGCTTGCCACGTGGCTCATGAGCTTTGGCATCGCGCCGCTCTCTGCCATCGCGCGCGGCCTGGCGCCGGTCATCATCACCGTCGCCGTCGCCTTCGTGTCCATCGTGATCGGCGAGCTCGTGCCCAAGCGCATTGGTCTGGCCAATGCCGAGGGCGTGTCCAAGCAAGTCGTGGGGCCGCTTTCGGTGTTCCAAAAGATCGCCCGTCCGCTCGTGTGGCTGACCGGTGCTTGCTCCGATGGCCTGGCCCGTATCCTGCGCATCAAGAGTGCCGACGACCGCCAGAACGTCTCGGAAGAAGAGATCAAGTACATGGTCTCGGAGCAGGACGACCTGCTCGACGAGGAAAAGCGCATGATCCACGAGATCTTCGACCTGGGCGACACCGTTGCCCGCGAGGTCATGGTGCCGCGCGTGGACACCACCATGTGCGAGGACGACGAGACGGTCGCCGACGTGCTGTCCACCATGCGCCAGACCGGCTTTAGCCGCATCCCCGTCTATCACGAGGATCCCGACAACGTCGCCGGCATCGCGCACATCAAGGACCTGATTCAGCCCGCGCTCGACGGCAAGGGCGACCAGCCCATCGCCGGCTTTTTGCGCGACGCCACCTTTGTGCCCGACACCAAGGACATCCTGCCGCTGCTGTCCGAGATGCAGACCTCGCACGACCAGATCGTGGTGGTCGTGGACGAGTACGGCGGCACGGCCGGCATCATCACTATCGAGGACATCGTCGAGGAGATCGTCGGCGAGATCGAGGATGAGTTCGACCCCGACAACAAGTATCTCACGCGCCTTTCGCGCCGCGAGTGGCTCGTTGATGGGCGTTTTTCGTGCGATGACGCGATTGAGCTTGGTTGGCCGCTCGAGGAAAGCGATGATTATGAGACCATCGCCGGCTGGATTTTGGAGCTTTGCGACTCGGTGCCCGACATCGGAGAGGTATTTGAGGTTGCGGGGTACAAGTTCAAGGTACAGTCGATGCGTGGCCAGCGCATCTCGCTCATTCGCGTGATCGCTCCGGCCGAAACCGATAAGAAGGATTCCGAGTCTTCGGCAGAGAAGCCGGCGGCGTCGGGTGCGGGTTCCGCGAATCCGCACGACGGCGACGAGTAGGACAAGGAAGAGTAGGGGAGAGTTATGGCAGGCCTGTTCAACATCCTTAAGGTCACCGTCAGCGAGGACAAGATCTGCGCGCATGTGCTGGTGAACCCCGGCATGCCGCTCATGACCTCGGAGGATATCGAGGCCACGGCGCGCGTGTATTACCTGGTGCCGGCGATTGCCAAGCACCTGTGCCTGGGTGATTCCGGTCGCGAGTTCCAGGACTGCATGGGCCAGACCGAGCTTTGCCATCTGCTGGAGCACGTGACGGTCGAGCTCATGAACGAGACCGGTCTTGCCGGTAGCATCTCGTGCGGCCGCACGCGCGTAAGCGAGCACGACGAGCGCGTCTTTGAGGTTGAGCTTTCGTGCCCCGATGACGCACTGGCCATTGGTGCGCTGTCGTCGGCCACCTTTATGATGGACTGGGCGTACCTGCACGCCAACCAGCCTGCCCCCGACGTGGAAGGCACGGTCGCGGGTCTGCGCAACCTGGTGTTGGGCATGCGCGCCGAGGCCGAGGGCAAGGATCCTCACGAGGCCGTCGCCGCTGCGAACGGCGAAGATGCTGCCGAGGACGAGGGCGCTGACGAGGGCGATGTGCCGGTCGACGCCGAGCTCGTTGCCGATGCGACCGCCGAGCCCGTTCCCGCCGAGCCCCAGGGCGTCCCCAACTTTGACGACGAGCCCCAGGTGGCGATTGATACCGAGGGCGCGGTTGCCGAGAACCACGAGGCCTCCGCTGCCGTCTTTGGCGGTGCTGCGACGGTTCCGGCAGGACCTGCGCATGAGGGCGGCCTGCCGCTCGTGGACGGCGCCGGCGAGGACCCGGGTGCCACGGTGGCCATGCCGGCTATGCCCCAGGAGTAGGCCTACGCGTTTATCACCATCACGTACCTGCGCCTTTGCCGTACACAGATGAGCGGAGCGGCAAGTGATGCGCTGCGGGTATAATGGACAGCATTCAAACGGTGGGCACCGACGTGCCCGCAGGAGAGGAATGATCATGGGTAAGACTTTCAGCTTTGTCTCCGGCGCACTTTTTGGTGCCGCTGCCGGCGCTATTGTCGGCGTTGCTCTGGCCCCGCGCTCGGGCGCCGAGACCCGCGCCATGGCTGCCGATATCGCCAACGACGCCTGGGACAATATGCGCGACACCTACGAGCACAGCGCCGAGGAGGCCCGTGCTGCGGTGAATGACTTTGGCCCGAAGGTCGACGCCAAGACCGATGACCTACGCGCCAAGGTCGACCTGGCCCGCGAGCGCATGGACCAGCTGCGCGAGCAGCTCAACGACGCCATTTCGGGCGGCAACGTGACGCCTGCCGCCGACGTCGTGGTCGAGAACGCCGTCGAGGCTGATACCGAGGCTGCGGAGCCCTCGACCGAGGCATAATGCGCGCCGGGGATTTTGTCGGCGCCAAGATCTATCGCAAGCCTACCGAGGACAAGCGCACCAAAAAGGACGGCACACCGCGCAGCCCTAAAAAGCTCGGAAAGATTCACTTTCCGGTCTTTACCCCGGGCGGTACGCGCGTGGTCGGCTTTATGGTCCGCCAGTCCGATATCGCGGGCATGATCGAGCGTCCCGATCGATTCGTAGCGCTCGACGCCATTGGTGTCTACGAGGGCGCCATTGCGGTCGATGACGTCAAGGACACGTACGATGCCGCCGCCGCCAAGCGCCTCGACATCAACCTGGACGATTGCATCATCTGGGTCGGTATGGACGTGCGCACGGAATCGGGCGACGTCGTGGGCTATTGCTCGGACGTTGAGTTCAAGCCACGCTCGGGCATCGTGCAGGCATTCTATGTGACCGCCGGTGCTGCTTCGAGTGTTTTGGTTGGTGACACGCAGGTGCCGCCGACGATGCTGCGCGGCTATGAGAACGGCGCGATGGTCGTCTCGGACGAGGTCAAGTCGCTCGGGTATTCGGGCGGTGCGGCTGCCAAGGCCGCCGAGGCCAGCGTCGTGGTGGGCGACAAGGTCAAAAAGGGCGCCAAGATGCTCGACGACAAGGGATCGGTTGCCGTGGACAAGGGCAGTCGCGCACTGGGCAAGCAGCTCGGCAAGACGCGCGGCATGTTCAAGGCCTTTAAGGACGAATACCAAAAGGCGAGCGGAGGCTCGTCAAAAGCTACAAAATAGCGACGTACCAAATGATGGGAGGCAAGCCGGAGACCTGTTGCTCCGGCTTGCTGTGTTTATGGGGGAGGGCACATGCGCCAAAACGGATCCAATTTAAACGGGCGTTCGGGTGCGTGTCCGACGGCGCGCCGCGATCTGGGGCAGCTACCCAGCGGTCAGCGCAAGCGTCACCGTAAGCCCGGCGCGATGTATCTCAACCATAGCCGCGGCTTTAGCGACCGCAGTGCGCGCATCGGCAACAGCCGTACGCCCCGTCGTTCGTCTCGCCTGCCCTATGCGCTCATTGCCGTGGGCTGTGCGCTCGTGCTGTTTATCGCTGCCGTCGTGGGCTATGTCAACCGCAGTGTTGACGTGGAGCTCAACGGCCAGAAGACCGCGGTGCGTGTGGGCTCTACGCTGCAGAATCTCATCGACGACCAGGAGTTGACTGACACCTACGACGCAGGCGACCTGCTGGCCGTCGATGACAGCGTGCTCAAGCGCCATGGGGGCGAAAAGCTGTCGGTGAAGGTCGACGGCAAGCGCGTGAAACAGGGCAAATGGGATAGCCGCGAACTTGAGGGCGGCGAGAAGGTGACGGTCAAGGATGGCCGTAACACCTACGAGAAGCACGAGGTTCAGGCTACGGTTATCGAGCCCAAGCTCAAGGTCGAGGGCACGGGCGCTATCGAGTATGTGCAGACATGGGGTGTCCAGGGCCGATCCGAGGTGTGGGTTGGTGAGCAGTCGGGCAAGACGCAAGACCGCGGCGAGGTTGTGCCCGCCACCGATTGCGTTGTTGCGTGCGCCAGCGTGGCGCCCAAGGGCAACAAAAAGTACGTGGCGCTGACGTTTGACGAGGGTCCGAGCGGCGCTACCAAGCAGATCTTGCAGGTGCTCAAGGAAAAGGGCGTCACCGCGACGTTCTTCCTTTCGGGCGATGCGGTCGAGGCCTCGCCTGCCACGGCCAAGGCGATTGTCGATGCCGGGTGCGAGATCGGATCCAACAGCTACAGCGACGATTCGCTCAAGGGTCAGGACCGTGAGGCGGTACGCGAGCAGATCACGAAAGGCACCGACGCGATTAAGTCGGCGACCGGCGTGAAGACGATGCTGCTGCGTGCTCCCTACGCTGCCTTTGACGAGCAAAACTGGATTGATGCGATGGACCTGGTCTCCGCCGTGGTCTCGTGGAATATCGACTCGGGCGACTGGCTGCTCAACGGTGCCGACGAACAGGTCTCGACGGTGCTCGATTCGGTGACGCCGGGCAATATCGTGCTGTTCACCGATAGAGACGAATGCGCCGAGCAGACACTCGAGGCGCTGCCGCAGATTATCGACGGCCTCATTGCCGACGGCTACAAGATCGTGACGCTCAGCGACCTGGTCAAGACGGACACGGCATTGAGCAAAAAGCTCACCTCGCTGACGAAGGTCACCATGCCCAAGGACGCCGTGTTCCCCCAACTTGCCGAGGACGAAGATACCACAGAGTAGTCATTGGGTAGTCATTTAAGAACGTCCCCAATGACTATGTCACGGATGCGTCAGCGTTTGGTATGCCTGCAATGTGCAGCGCATAAATTCGATGCCGCAGGGCGATGCTGATGCTATAGTTACTGCGGTTAATGAGGGTCAAGAGAAAGGTTACAGGTGAAATCCAAACCTCGACCATACAGTCGATGACCCCATGCAGGTGCTTTTTGCGCATGCACGGGGTGTAAGCGTCGAGCGGCGTGCCGCCCGCGCATGCGTATACATATCCAGAAGCCCCCGGACGTCGCACATGCGGCCGCGTCCGGAGGAATAATGATGGGGAGCACCATTGAATTATCTGAGTGAGATGCTCAAATTGCCGGTCTTGGACGTCGATGGCGAAAAGCTCGGCGTGGTGAACGATTTTGGTATTGCTACCGGCGAAGTTTTTCCACACGTGACGTCGCTCGCGTTCCGTGGTCCCGGCAAGACGCCGTTTATGATCAGCTGGCGCAAATGGGTCGACCGTATCGACGAGACGGGTGTACACCTTAAGACGTCGGCCACCGAAATCCGTTTTTCGTATCTGCAGCCGACCGAACTCTTGCTTGCCCGCGACGTGCTTAACAAGCAGATCGTCGACACGCAAGGCATGAAGGTCGTGCGCGTAAACGACATCAAGTTTTCCATGTCGGGTGAAAATCAGCTGCGCCTGCTGGGTGCCGAGGTCGGCGCCCGCGGTCTGCTGCGCGCAATCAGCCCCACACTCGAGCATGTCGTCGAGGGCTTTATGAAGCACCTGGGCAAGCCGCTCAGCGAGGACATTATCGCCTGGTCTTACATGGACCTGCTCGATCGCTCGACTAAGAACATCCAGCTCTCGGTGTCGCACAAGACGCTTGGCGAGCTGCATCCTGCCGACATCGCTGACATCATCGAACAGCTCGACCCGCGCCTGCGTGCGCAGGTGTTCGCGCAGCTCGACACCGCCCAGGCCGCCGAGGCCATCTCGGAGTTCGATGACGACGAGCTCATGACCGAGATGCTCGAAGGCCTGTCCGATACCGACGCATCGTCGATGCTGGCCATGATGGACCCGGACGACGCTGCCGACCTGATCGACGAGCTCGATTACGAGAAGGCCGAGAAGCTCCTGCGCCTGATGGGCGTCAAGGAGGAGAAGGCGATTCGTAATCTGCTGGGCTACGAGGACAACACCGCCGGCCGCATCATGACCTCGGAGTTTGTCTCCCTGCCCGCCACGGCGACGGTCGGCGATGCCATCGAGGCGATTCGCAAACTCGACGAGGACTTTGAGAGCGTCTACTACGTCTATACCGAGGATCCGAGTGGCATGCTGACGGGCGTGCTTTCGCTGCGCACGCTGATCGTGGCCGACCGCGACGCCACGCTGGGCCAGCTCGCCTATCGCGATCTGGTCTACGTGTCGCCCGACGAGGACCAGGAAGACGTGACGGACGAGATGACCAAGTACGACCTGGTTGCCATCCCTGTCTGCGACGAGAACCGTCATATCCTAGGCATCGTGACCTTCGATGACGCCATGGACGTTATCGCCGAGGAGCATCAGGAGGACCTGCAGATCGCCGGTGTCGGCTCGGGCGATAGCGCGTCGGACGACTCGACGAACGTGCTCAGCTGGTTCGTGCATCGTCAGTACTGGGTCGTCGTGTGGGGCATCGCCTCGTGCATTATGGCGACCGTGCTGGGGACGGCGCTGGGCTCCGCGCATCTGGTGGTGTTCCCCATGTGCGCCATGCCGCTCGTGCTGCTGGCTGCTTCGCGCATGGTGTCGTTCGTCAAGAACTACTTCCTCGAGTACGACGGTCACGACGACGAGCCCAAACCGTACCTGGGATTCTTCTTCCAGAGCACGGGTATGGGCCTGATCCTTTCGCTCGTGACCTACCTGTGCGCGCAGCTGGTGCGCACCGCCGCGTTCCCCGATGCCACTATGTTTGAGGAGCAGCTCTTTACCGGTTGCTTTAATATCGCTGCCGTCATTTGCCTGGTTGGCAACATGAGCGCCGTGATTTACCTGATGGTGCTGTTCTGGCGCGATGAGCACGACCTCAATACGTCGGGTACTGCCATGAACGTCATCGCCGTCATGATCTCGTGTGTGGCGTACTGCATCGCCGCGGTGCTGCTCACCATGTCGGTCATGGGGTAGGTGGTCGCGTGCAAAATACGAAGCAAAAGCCGAGCACCAAGCAAAAGCTGACCATCGCGGCCATCTTTGGCGCCATGGGCCCCGGTCTTCTGGCGGCGCTTTCGGGCAATGACGCCGGCGGCATCGCCACGTATTCCAGCGCGGGCGCCAGCTATGGCTATAAGATGCTCTGGATGCTTCCCGTCATGACTGTGCTGCTCATCGTGACGCAGGAGACCGCGGCGCGCTGCGGATGCGTCACGGGTAAGGGCTTGGCGTCGCTTATTCGCGAGCGCTTTGGCGTGCGCAAGAGCGTGCTGGCCATGGCGGCGCTGTTGATCGCCAACACGGCGGTGACCATTTCGGAGTTTGCGGGTATCGCGAGTGGCCTTGCTCTGTTTGGCGTTCCGGCGAGCATCTCGGTGCCGCTCGTGGCGCTGCTGGTGTGGATGCTTACCATGTCGGGCAGTTTCCAGCGCATCGAGAAGATTTTGCTGCTGGTAAGCTGCGTGTTCGTGACCTACATCGTCGCCGCGTTTATGGCCGGCCCTAACTGGGGCGAGGTCGCGGTCGACTTGGTCGTCCCCAATATTCAGAACGATCCCAGCTACGTGTCGCTCGTGGTCGCAACAATCGGTACCACCATCGCACCGTGGATGATCTTCTTGGCTCAGAACAACGTAGTCGATAAGAATGCGGGCGAGGACGACATCGTGCTGCAGCGTATTGATACCGTGAGCGGCTCGATCGCTGCTGATATCATTGCGGGCTTCATTATCATCACGACCGGTACGGTGCTGTTCCCGGCGGGTATTCAGATTAGCGATGCCGCCGATGCCGCCCGCGCGCTGGAGCCCATCGCGGGCCAGTGGTCCACGGTGCTGTTTGCCTCGGGCCTGGTCGCAGCGAGCTTTTTGGCTGCCTGCGTGCTGCCGGGCGTTACGTCGAGTGCCATCTGCGAGGCTTTTGGTTGGGAGCGCGGCGCCGATCGCAGCTGGGACGAGGCCCCGGTTTACCGCGGCATCATTACGGCCATCATCGGCATTTCTGCCGTGTTGGTGCTCATGCCTGGCGTCGATTTGTTCCAGATTATGATGACCTCGCAGGTCATCAACGGCGTGCTGCTGCCCGTAGTCCTGGTATTTCAGGTGGTTATCGCGGCGGATCGCCACATTATGGGCGCCAACCGCAACGGCCGCGTATGGAACGTGCTCACTTGGGCGACTATCGGCGTGATTACGGTGCTGACGGTCGTCATGTTTGTGCTGCAAGCGATGGGCTACGGCGCGTAGCGCCCACTTTTGCTTCCGAACAGGCCGCAGCGATGGGCTGCGGTCTGTTTTTCGTCTGCTATAGGGCGTTAGTTATATGGCGGTGGGCAAAAAATGCCAAATATGAGTACTGTTGCTAAGTGAACAGCATTTACATCCAAAAAGATAATGAACAGAACCTATAGTATGTTCATTAAAATTTGCTTCAATATGCCTTAAACCAGTCAGGTTGGCTGCTTTAGGGGGTTGTAGGGGTCGTTCGGACGTCATTTTGGGTGGTTTTGCCTGCTACTAAAATGGTAACAGTACCCATATTTGCCCTTTTTTGCCCACAGACCTTTGAGGTTGCGGCGAAAAGGGCTTGTTTTGATTGTTTGGGGCAGGCGCGAGGCACGGAAACGATGTCTGGAGGGGCGGAGCGGCTTGGAATTCATCCGTAGAGGTCTTCATTGGCTGCGCCAGGAGTGCTTCCGGGTGCTGGTGCAAAAGGAGTGTCCCTAACTGCCGCAGGGGGCGTCGGCCGTGGCCGACGCCCCCTGCGGGTGTACGCAGATTTTGCTGCGCGTTACTTGTCGATGCCCAGCTTGTGCGGCTTGTAGGCGAGGGCATTGACGAGTGCGTCGGCGGCGGACTTGACGGCTGCCGGTTGCGGATCGTTGACGTGGTCCTCGGGGTGCACGGGTAGGTCTTTCTTGACTGCATCGTGGATCAGGTTGAGGTACTCGGTCACGCCGGTAGTCGACAGGTGCGTGCCGTCGCCATCGAACAGGTCGTTGCGGTTGGCGCTGTGCCCGTACCAGTCGATAACGCGTACATTCTTGTAGCGCGTGGCGGCGTTGGCGATGGCCTGGTTCGTGGACCCGACCCACGGCTGCGGGCTACGCGTGTTTACAAACACGACGATACGCTGCTCGCCGGCGTCGGCCATGATCGCGTCGACCTGGGCGTCCGTTACCAAACCGTTGGTGCCTAGGGCAAAGACCACGATCTTGCCGGCAAGGTTCTGCTGGATATAGCCCTCAAATGTCGCGCGGCCCGCATCAAACTGGCGGCCCTTTTCGGCATCGATATGGCTGTGCGGGAACACGCCGTCAAAGGAATCAACGGCGCGCAGCGACACGGAGTCACCGATCATCAACAGGTCGTAGGAGCCATCGGGGAAGCCGTCGTTGTCCTTGTCGGTGTCGTCGGCCGCCTGCTGTTCGGTGGGCGCGGTGTTTTTGGCTTCCTTGTTCAGAACTTCGGCGCCCTCGCCGCTCAGCGCGGATGTGTCGGGCACAAAGACCAGACCACCCAGTGCGACGACCAACACGATAGCGCAGGCTGCGCAGACAGGGACGTGCGCGCGTGCCCAGTTGGCGGGTGTGATGGTTCCATTGCGGAATTCGGTGACGGTGCGGCCGAAGGCGCCCTTCCTAAACGGCGTTTCGATAAAGCGATAAGAGCACTCGGCTACGGCGACTACCACAAGTACCTGCAAGATGTACTGCCACCAGGGCGTATCGTTGATGTTGGCGACCGGGTTCATGAGCAACAGCAGCGGATAGTGCCACAGGTAGATGCTGTACGAGCGCTTGCCAACCCACACGAGCGGCTCGGCGGACAGCGCACGGGCAACCATTCCCTGGGGCTGCACGCAGGCCGCGATGACCATGAGCGTGAGGATGGAGCATAACAGCGTGCCGCCGCGATACTGGAACGCGGTGTAGCCGTTGGTGAGCGCGACCATGGCGGCAAGGCCAACCAGACCCACGACGCCCAGCACATCGATGGATGCGGGCGAGGACCAAAAGCGCACGAGGGCGCTCGGCTGTGCCGGGGCGGTCTCGGCTGATTCGTCGGCCTTCTCGCCAGGCTTGCCCTCGGCGTTCTTGCCGTGCTTGGCGGCACCAGCCAGGCGATTGAGCCCCAAACGACGTGCGAGACGCACCGGCGCCAGGTCGCGATCGGGGATAAAGGCCATCCAGGCACCCAGCAGCAGCGAGAACACGCGGGTGTCGGTGCCGTAGTACACGCGGCTGGGGTCGGCGGCGGGGTTGTAAAGCACCATCATGGCGAGGGCAGATACCGCGGCAAGGCCCAGAACCACGCGGCGTGTGTTGGGCTTGCTCACATGCATGGATACCATGGCAAACAGCAGTGGCGGCCAAATCAGGTAGAACTGTTCCTCGATGGCAAGCGACCAAAAGTGCGTGAGCGGCGAGGGGTCGCCCAGGGCATTGAAGTACGAGACGTTTTGGGCAATCTGCCACCAGTTGTTGAAGAACAGCAGCGACGGCAAGATGTCGGGGCGCATCTTGGTGAGCATCACGTGGTTAAAGATGGTGCACAGCGCGCAGGTCACGAACACTACCGTTACCACGGCGGGGACCAGGCGACGGATGCGGCGAATCCAGAAGCTCTTAAGGTCGATGCGGCCGGTCTTAGCGACCTCGTTGAGCAGCAAGCGCGTGATCAGATAGCCCGAAAGCACAAAGAAGATCGTGACGCCGAGCAGGCCGCCCTGAGCCCACGTGAGGTTGAGGTGATAGAGCACCACCGCGACGACGGCAAGCGTGCGCAGACCGTCGAGCGCAGGAATGTAGCGGGACTTGGGACGAGCGGGCGCCTGTTCTTTTGCGGCGCTGTTGGTGCGGGTGCCCTTGTTGGTGGGCGTTCGATGCGGGCTCGGGCCGCGTCGCGACTCGCCGGTGCGGCGGTCGGCGCGCGGGCGTTCGTGCGGCGCCTGGTTATCGGGCGCGCGGCGCGGGCCGCGTGGGCTCGATTGTGGGAATTGTTCCATAAAACATCATCCAATGACGAGGATAATCAGCACATATTCATTGTAGCTGCCTGCTCCTGTGAATGCTTGCTGCTGGCGCAACCTCAAGGGTGCGTTCACATCAAAGTGAACTAAAGTTATAGAGGTGCGAGGGCGCACGATCGACGGCCGACGGTGGGCATAAGGCCCGCAGATGAGGAGGTTCCCATGGCAGATCGCGGCATCGTTGCGGTGTTCGGCAGCATGAACATGGACCTTTCGGTGGCGTGCGAGCGCATGCCGCGCGCGGGTGAGACCGTCGGTGGCAGCGGTTTTATCACCAACGCTGGCGGCAAAGGCGCCAACCAGGCCGTCGCTGCCGCGCGCATGGGCGCGCGCACGAACATGATCGGCGCGGTCGGGCGCGATGCGTTTGGCGATGCGCTGGTAGCGGGACTTCAGGATGCCGGCGTGGGCGTTGAGTTCGTGGCGCGACGTGACGACGTGGAGACCGGCACCGCGACCATCATTCGCTGCAAGGGCGACAACCGCATCGTGCTGTCGCCGGGCGCCAACCATGCGCTCGCGGGCGAGGACGTTGCCCGCGCGCTGAGGCACCTGGTGGCCGATGAGCCCGACGGCGACGCCAGCGATATTGCCCCGGCTGCTGGAAGCGTCTTTATCGCCCAGGGCGAATGCGACCTGATAGCGACTGCCGAGGCGCTTGTTTGCGCTCACGAGCTGGGGTTCTATACGATCTTTAATCCAGCGCCTGCCTGTGAGTTGCCTGCGGAGGCCTGGCCTGCGGTCGACTTGGTCTGCCCCAACGAGACCGAGTGCCAGGTGCTGACGGGCATCTTGCCCGCAGATGATGAGGGCTGCGTCGCGGCGCTCAATGCCCTGCTTGCCAAGGGTGCCGGGGCTGCGGTCATCACGTTGGGCGGCGCCGGGTCGGTTACGCTCGGCGATGACGGCGAGCCGCTGCGTATGCCGGCACTTTCGAGCACGGTAGTCGATACCACAGCCGCCGGCGATACGTTTATCGGCGCGCTTGCCGCGGCTCGTCTGGAGGGGCTGCCGCTCTTTGAGTGCATGGCCGCGGGTGCTCGCGCCTCGGCGGTGACGGTGTCGCGCCTGGGCGCTCAGCAATCGATTCCCACGCGCGCCGAAGTTGAACATTGGTTTGGTTAAACGATAAAGACGGAGAAGCGGAGTAGAACAATGGCAATCAAGAAGCTGATCCTTGATCTGGATATGGGTGTGGACGATGCGATGGCGCTTGCCTATGCCATCGCGAGCCCCGAGGTGGAGCTCGTGGGCATCACCACGTGCTTTGGCAACGTGCGCGTCGAGCAATCGGCGCACAACTGCCTGGCAGTGCTCGATCTGCTGGGTCGCCCCGAGGTGCCGGTGTACCTGGGCGCCGATCGTCCCATTAAGGCGACTGAGCCCTATACACCGCCGGCGTCCACCACGCTCATCCACGGCAAGAACGGCATTGGCGGGGCGAGCGTGCCCGCGTCGCCGTACGAGCCGGTGGGGGCGACGTCGGCCGACGGTAACGCTGCGGTCGATTATCTGATCGATGCCGCGCGCACCTATGGCCCCGATCTGATCTACGTGGCGACCGGTCCGCTCTCCAACCTGGCACTTGCCTTGGAGCGCGATGCGGCGGCGATGATGTCTATCGGTCGCGTCGTGGTGATGGGCGGCGCCCTTACCGTGCCCGGAAACGTGAGCGCGGGCGCCGAGGCCAACATGGCAAGCGATCCCGAGGCGGCCGATGCCGTGCTACGTTCGGGCCGCAAGCTCACTATGGTGGGTCTGGACGTGACGCATCGCGTGGTGCTCACACGCCGCGACATTGCCGGCTGGACGGGCTCGGGCACCATGGCGGGCTGCGCATTTGCGAGCATGGTGGAACACTACATTGGCTCGTACGAGATGAACGCCCCCTACCTGGGTGGCTGCGCGCTGCACGATCCGCTGGCCGTTGCCGTAGCGATCGACCCCACGCTCGTGGGTGCGCTCGGCTGCAATCTGCGTGTTGATCTGCTGGGCGAGTATCGCGGCCGCACCATTTGCGACGAGCGCCGCCTATCCGATCCGGACAAGAGCGCGCTTGTGGCGCTGACCGTGGATGCCCCGCGCTTCCTGTCCGAGTTCAAGGCGCGCATGGCCCGCATCCTAGGCTAGGCTCGGGATCGAAGCACGCCCATCTGCTCGATGTGGCCGCTGGCGGGCCGACATCTACCGTTCGCCAGCCCGATGGTCCCCGGGGCGGGGAGAGCGCTATAATGCATTTTGCATCTTGGATTGTTACTCCTGTGTGGAGGCATGCCCAAGAGCAATACAACACGGATTGTTACGTAAGGCATGACCGCAATAGCACTGCTATTGGCTATCATGCCTTTTTCTGTGAGTGTTCTTGAAAGGAGGGGCTTATAGGACAAAATGTGTGTCCACGTTGGGGGCATCGGCGCAGGTCGATGCC
>CANNPG010000010.1:0-15248 GCA_947507375.1 uncultured Collinsella sp.
CTGGGGGAATATAACGGCCTTAAGCAGGAGCTGCCCAAGCTCGAGGACGAATGGCTGGAGCTTTCCACCCAGATCGAAGAGGAGACCGCGCGTGAACTCTCGTAAGGCCGCTGCCGTGGCGATGAGCATCATCGCCATCGCCTGTCGCATCTGCGGCATCTTTATGAGCGCGATGACCGTGCTGCTGTGCTTTAGCGGCCTCACCGCCAAGCTGCAGATCGTGGGCTTTGTTGTTGAGCTTTCGCGTGCGTTGCCGAGCGCCATCGCCGGCTACGGCGTCATAACATCGCCCTTTGGCGGTGTGTTCCGCCTGGATTACGCCATCGTGGCCGTTATCCTCTTTGTGGCCGACTACCTGCTCACGCGCGCCTCGCGTCGCGTCCACTAGGGGAGTGACATGTCCAGCAGCTACCTCATGAACCTGCTCGCCAGCGCCGTCGCCGTCATTGTGGGCATCGTCATCCACGAGAGTGCGCACGCCGCCGCGGCCTGTGCACTCGGCGATAAGACGGCCCGTTCGCGCGGACGCGTCTCGCTCAACCCGCTCAACCATATCGACCCGTTTGGCACCATCATCTTGCCGCTGCTCATGCTTGCCGCCGGCGGCCCGGTGTTCGCCTTCGCCAAGCCCGTGCCCGTCTACCTCAACAACCTCAAGCACCCCAAGCGCGACGAGGTCCTGGTGAGCGCGGCCGGCCCCGCATCGAACATCGCACTCGCGTGTCTCGCGGCCGCCCTCATGCACGCGGCATACGGCAACCTCTACACCAGCATGTCCTTTGCCGTTGCATCACAAATCATGAACTTCGGCGCCACGTTTATCGTGGTCAACCTATCGCTCGCGTTCTTTAACCTCATCCCAATCCCACCGCTCGACGGCTCGTCGATCATCGTGCCCTTCCTCAAGGGCAAGGCGCTCGCCAACTACTACCGCCTGCAGCAATACGCTATGCCCATCCTCATCCTGGTTCTATACCTGCTGCCCATGTGGACCGGCATCGATGTGATCGGCCGCTATTTCGACGTTACCGTGTATCCGCTTGCTGAGCAGCTGCTCAACTTCGCAATCGCCGGCATCTAAGGTAAACTTACTGGTCGATCGTGCAAAACGGTCGTAGCATGCGCCCAAACCGCGCCGCGAAGGCGCCGTCAAAGGAGGTCGAAGATGTCGTATCGCGTGTCGACGCAGGTCTACAGCGGACCGTTCGACCTGCTGCTGCAGCTGGTAACCCGCCAAAAAGTAGATATCGGCGCCATCTCTATCAGCGAGGTGGCCGAACAGTACCTTGCCGAGGCCGAGCGCATCGAGGCGCTGGACCTGGACGTGGCGAGCGACTTTTTGCTGGTCGCGGCAACCCTTTTGGACATCAAGGCCGCCTCTCTGGTGCCGCAGGAAGCCCCGCGCAAAGTCGATGACGACGATGACGAGTTCGAAGAAGACCTCGAGGAACTCAGCGCGCTCGACGGCGACGCCTTGCGCGAGGTCCTGATCCAGCGCCTGATTGCCTACAAGCAGTTTAAAGGCGCGGCTGCGGCCCTCGGTGCGCGCATGCAGGCCGAAAGCCGCATGCACCCGCGTGTGGCCGGCCCCGACCCCGAGTTCTTGGGCCTCATGCCCGACTACCTGGCCGGCATTACCCTGCGCGGCCTGGCCGTCATCTGCGCCGACCTGGACGGCAAGCGCCAGACCTTCCTGCTGGAAGCCGAGCACGTGGCACCGCATCGCGTGCCGCTCGACTTGACAGTGGCCTCGGTCGACCGCTTTACCATGGCGCACCAAACCTGCACCTTCCGCGAGTTGTTGGACGGCGACGCCACCACCGAGCAACTCGTCGTCACTTTCCTGGCCATGCTGGAGCTCGCCAAGCGCGGCTCGCTCACGCTGAGCCAGGACGAGATCTTTGGAACCATCCGCATCAACCGCGTCGAGGGCGCCGAGGCCTATGTGCCCGGCGAGGGCCCCGAGCTCACCGAATAGGAGCCGCAACCATGTCAACCCTTTCCACGCTGGAGGCAAACAGCCTCAAAGGCGCCCTCGAGGCGCTGCTGCTGGTGTCGAGCGACCCGGTGAGTGCGCCCGCGCTGGCCGGCGCACTGGATATCGCCCCCGGCGAGTGCGCGTCGCTGCTCGCCGAGCTCAAGGTTGAGTACGAGGAGGCCAACCGCGGCTTTCAGCTGCGCGAGGTCGCCGGCGGCTGGCGCCTGTTCACGCACCCCGCTTACCACGACGTGGTCGAGGCCTATGTGTTGAGCTGGGACACGCAAAAGCTGTCGCAGGCAGCGCTCGAGACCCTGGCCGTCATCGCCTACCACCAGCCCGTCACGCGCGAGGTGGTCAAGGGCATTCGCGGCGTCAACTCCGACGGCGTCATCGCGTCGCTCGTGGACAAGGGCCTGGTGCGCGAGCTCGGCCGCGACCCCGAGCGCGGTCAGGCCATCATCTACGGCACGACCAACGCCTTCTTGGAAAAGTTCGGCCTGCGTTCCACCCGCGACCTGCCCGATCTGGAGCAGTTTGCCCCCGACGAGCAGTCGCGACAGTTTATCCGCGAGCGCCTGAGCGGCCGCAGCATTCAATCCACGCTCGAGGAGCAGGCCGAGGACCTGGACGAAGAGCGCGAACTGATCGATACTGATGTTGAGGACGTCGATGACGCAGAGCTTCTGCCCACCGGCGATACCTCGGAGGACATGCATGACGAGAACTAACGAAGCAGGGGGGACGCGCACCGCAAGCGCTACGGGCGCGCCTGTGACCGACGCCCAGCCCGTTTACCCGCACACCATGCGCCTGCAGCGCTTTTTGGCGCGCGCGGGCGTGGCGAGCCGCCGCGGCTCGGAGGACCTGATGACCGCCGGCCGCGTGACCGTCAACGGCCAGGTCGCGACCGAACTGGGCACCAAGGTCGATGTCGACCGCGACCATATCGAGGTCGACGGCATGCCCGTCAAGCTCAACCAGGGCGCCGTGTACCTGATGCTCTACAAACCGACCGGCTACCTCACCACCATGAGCGATCCGCAGGAGCGCCCTTGCGTGGCTGATCTGGTGCCGCGCGACCGCTTTCCGGGGCTCTTCCCGGTGGGTCGCCTGGACCGCGACACCACGGGCCTTCTGCTCTTTACCACCGACGGCGAACTTTCGCAGGATCTGCTGCATCCCAGCAAGCACGTCTACAAGACCTACCAGGCGCTCGTGGACGGAGAAGTGTCCGATCGTGATCTTGCGCCGCTGCGTCGCGGCATCGAGCTCGACGACGGCCTGTGCCAGCCGGCAATCTGCCGCGTCATTAACGCGCGCGAGGCCGAGGCCGTGGCTCCGCAAGGCGTAAAGCCCGGCACCACCGCCGTGGAGGTCATCATCCGCGAGGGCCGCAAGAACCAGGTCAAACGCATGCTGAGCAAGATTCACCACCCGGTGATCCGCCTGCATCGCTGTAACTTTGCCGGCCTAGAGCTCAAGGACGTGGCCAAGGGCTCGTGGCGCGAGCTCACCGACCGCGAGGTTCAAATTCTCAAGGCCGGCGGCATCCCGCCCAAGCAGGCCAGCACCAAGCGCGGCGGCAAGCCCCAGGACACCCCCGCGACCCGCACGCGCCACCACGGCAGCCACGGCTCCGCACCCAAGCGCAACACCTACCGCGAGCGCTACACGGGTTAGGCAGTCCGCCAGCAAGCAGCGCCCGCGTCCCATACCAGCACGTCAACCACCGAAAGGAAGCATTACATGATCGTCGCCATCGACGGCCCCGCCGGTTCCGGCAAGTCCACCATCGCCAAGGAGATCGCCCGCCAGCTGGGCTTTAACAAGCTCGACACGGGCGCCATGTATCGCGCTGTCACCTTCGCCGCACTCGACCGCGGCATCGACCTGGACGACGAGGCTGCCATCGACGCCCTCGCCGAGCAGATCGAGATCCGCTTTACCAACGGCACCGGCGAGGACACGCGCCTGACCATCGACGGCCAGGACGCATCGGCTGCCATCCGCACCCCGCAGGTCGACGCCAACGTCTCTAAGGTCTCGGCCTACCCGGGCGTGCGCGCCGCCATGCTCATCCATCAGCGTCGCGCCGCCGAGGACCGCGATATCGTGGCCGAGGGTCGCGACATCGGCACCGTCGTATTCCCCAACGCGCAGGTTAAGGTCTTCCTGACCGCCGACCCGCGTGAGCGTGCCCGTCGCCGCGTGCTGCAGCGCCACCAAAACGACGCCCAGCCGCTCAGCGAAGAGCAGCTCGAAGCCGAGGTCGACGAAACCCTCGATGCCCTCAAACAGCGAGACAAGCTCGACAGCAGCCGCGAGGTCGCGCCGCTCGTGCCCGCCGAGGACGCCGTGCACGTCGACTCCACCGCCCACACCATCGACGAGGTCGTCCGCATTATCGAGGACCTCATCAACCAAAGGAGGTAGCCCATGCGCCTGTTTAAGCAGACGCCCGAGGATTACTACAACGCCCCCTACGCCGAGTTCCCGGCGCTCATCCGCGGCACCGTCGTCGTGGTCATGGGCATCCTGTGGGCCTTCTCCAAAATCATGTGGCGCTGGAAGGTCGAGGACGCCGACCTATTGTTTGAGCGCCAGGAAGGCCGCGGCAGCGTAGTCATCTGCAACCACACCTCGATGGCCGAACTGTTGGCTGTGGAGACGGCGCTGTTCTTTGGCGGCCGCCGCATCCGCCCCATCTTTAAGTCCGAGTTTGCCAAGAGCAAGATTGTGCGCTGGGCCTTTAGCCGCGTGGGTGGCATTCCCGTCGAGCGCGGTACCGCCGACATGAAGTGTCTACGCGCCGCCCAGCATGCACTGCAGCGCGGTGAGGACGTTCTGATCTTCCCCGAGGGCACGCGTATCCGCTCGCGCGAGATCAAGCCCGAGGTCCACGGCGGCTTTGCACTCATCGCCCAGATGGGCAAGGCGCCCGTCAACCCGCTCGCCATTTGTGGCTGGTCCGACATCACGCCCAAAGGCAAAAAGCTCATGCGCCCCAAAAAGTGCTGGATCCGTGCCGGCAAGGCCGTCTTGCTTTCCGACGCACCGGCCGAGCTCAAGCGCAAGGAGCGCCTGGCATGGTTTGAGTCCGAGGCCATGAGTCGCGTCTACGCCATGCGCGACGACCTGTGCGCCGAGCATCCGGGCAGGTTCTAGCCATGAGCGAGGAAGTCATGAGCACTGCCGAGCCTGCGCCCGGCAAGGCAGACGCTCCCACCATCGAAATCGCAGCCCACGCCGGCACCTGCTACGGTGTACAGCGTGCGCTCGATATGGCGCTGGCCGCCGCGCCGCAGGCAGGGGAGAGCACTCAGGTCCATACCTTGGGTCCGCTCATTCATAACCCCATCGTGGTACGCGAGCTCGCTGAGGCAGGCGTTGGCTTGGCCGAGAACCTGGATGATGCCGCAACCGGCACCGTGATCATCCGCGCCCACGGTGTGGTGCCGCAGGTCATCGATGCCGCTCGCGAGCGTGGCCTTAACGTCATCGACGCCACCTGCCCTTACGTCAAGAAGGTCCACGTGGCAGCCGAGCGCCTGGTGCGCGAGGGCTACCACGTGGTGGTCGTGGGTGAGCCGGGGCATCCCGAGGTGGAGGGCATTCTGGGTCACGCCGGCAATGATGCGCAGGTCGTGAGCTGTGCCGCCGACGCCGATGCCCTATCGCTCAAGGGCAAGGTGGGTCTGGTTGTGCAGACCACCCAGACCGCGCAGAACCTCGCCGAGGTCGTGGCCGCTATCACCCCGCGCGTGCAGGAGCTGCGTGTGATCAACACCATCTGCGCCGCCACGAGTGAGCGTCAACAGACAGCAGCCACACTTGCCAACCGCTGCGACTGCATGGTCGTCGTGGGCGGCAAGAACTCGGGCAACACCCGCCGCCTGGCGCAGATTTGTGCCGATGCCTGCGAGCGCACGTATCACATCGAGGAAGCTTCCGAGCTCCAGGCCGCGTGGTTTACCGACGCTCATCACATCGGCATCACCGCTGGAGCCTCCACCCCGCAAGAACACATCGAGCGCGCCGTCGAGCGCATCAAGGAGCTTTGCTGCTAATCATGGACCAGACCGTACCCGCATACGCCGCCGAGGTGGCCGATTACGGGCGCAGCCGCGACCCCGAGCCGGGTGAGGGCGCGCTCGTTAAGAACGTGCGTCCCGAATCGCCCGCGTGGGATGTGGGTATCGAGCCGGGCATGCGCGTGCTCACGGTCAATGGCGAGAAGCTTACCGACATGATTGTGTGGCTCTGGGAGGCCGACGATGATACCGTCGACCTGGAGGTTTTCGATCCGCGCGACAACACCGTCACCTCCGTCGAGCTCGACCGCTTCCCGGGAGAGGACTGGGGCCTTGAGTTCGATGGCCCTATCTTCGATGGCATGCGTACCTGCGTCAACGCCTGCGTGTTCTGCTTTATGACCATGCTGCCCAAGGGCGGCCGCTCAACGCTCTATATTCGCGATGACGACTACCGCCTGAGCTTTTTGCAGGGCAACTTTGTCACGCTCACGAACCTCACCGACGAAGACGTTCAAAACGTCATCCAGCGCAACATGAGCCCCATGAACGTGTCGGTCCATGCCGTAAGCCCCGACGTCCGCCGCCGCATGATGGGCCGCAACGCCCAGCGCGGCATGGACGTACTCGAGGCCATCATGGCCGCCGGCATCGAGATTCACGCGCAGATTGTGTTGTGCCCCGGCATGAACGACGGCGAGGAGCTGGAAAAGACCCTGCGCTTTTGCGAGGAGCACGAGCAAATCACAAGCTTGGGCATCGTGCCGCTCGGTTTTACCAAGCATCAGAACCGTTTTAGCTGGTCCTACAGCGACAAGCCCGAGCTAGCGCGCGAGACCATTGCCATGATCCGACCGTTCCAGGACCGCGCCTATGAGCGCTTTGGCCGCCACACCTTCCAGATGAGCGACGAGTTCTATCTGGACGCCGGCATCGATCCTCCCGAGGCGGACTTTTACGACGGTTACCCGCAGTACTACGACGGCATCGGCATGATCCGCTCGTATCTAGATGAGACCGACGACGTGCTGACTACCGACGCCGAGCGTCTGGCCCGCGTCCGCGAGGCCGTCGCCGCCCGCAACCAGCGGCTTCTATGTCTCTCAGGCGCCAGCGCACGCGACACCGTGGCGCGCTTTGTGGAGTCGCCGTATGGTCTCGCCGGCACCGTCACAGCCATCAAGAACCGCTACTTTGGCGGCAATGTGGACGTGACCGGCCTCATCGTCGCGTGTGACATCTTGGAGCAGCTGCCCCAAGACCTGTCGGGGGTTATGCTCTTTGTGCCTAAGCTCATGTTCAACGCTGACGGCATGACGCTTGACGAGTATCATCGTGACGATTTACTCGCAAGCCTTACCAGTCGCGGCGCCGAGGTTCATGTGGTGTCGACCATGCCGCATGAGCTGCTCGATACCCTGGAACACATCCTTGGCATTGTGCCCGCAGACTCTAACACTTCCACTGACCCTACCCATTAAAGGAGAGCAGATGAAACCTATCGTCGCCGTCGTCGGACGCCCCAACGTGGGCAAGTCCACGCTCGTTAACCGCCTGGCCCAGACCTCGGACGCCATCGTCCACGAGTCCCGCGGCGTCACGCGCGACCGCTCGTATCACACGGCCGATTGGAACGGCCGCGAGTTCACCATCGTCGACACGGGCGGTATCGAGCCGCTCAAGAGCGATGACGTCTTCGCCACGTCCATTCGCGACCAGGCCCTCGCCGCCGCCGAGGAAGCCGCCGTCATCCTGTTTGTGGTCGACGGCCGCACCGGCGTTACCGAGGAGGACGAGTCGGTCGCTCGCATGCTCAAGCGCTGCGACAAGCCGGTCTTTCTGCTGGTGAACAAGCTCGACAACCCCGATCGCGAGAACGACAGCATCTGGGAGTTCTATTCGCTCGGCATCGGCGAGCCCACGCCGCTCTCGGCCCTGCACGGCCACGGCACGGGCGACCTGCTCGACGACATCGTGGCCCTGCTTCCCGAGGAAGAGGACGAAGTCGCCGACGAGTTCCCCGACGCGCTGAACGTCGCCATCATCGGCCGCCCCAACGCCGGTAAGTCTTCGCTGTTCAACCGCATCCTGGGCGCCGACCGCTCCATCGTGTCCAACATTGCCGGCACCACGCGCGACGCCATCGACACGGTCGTCGAGCGCAACGGCAAGCACTACCGCATGGTCGACACCGCGGGCATTCGCAAGAAGAGCACCGTGTACGAGAACATCGAGTACTACTCCATGGTTCGCGGCCTGCGCGCCATCGACCGCGCCGACGTGGCGCTGCTCGTCGTCGACGCCTCCGTGGGCGTCACCGAGCAGGACCAGAAGGTCATGGGCCTTGCCATCGAGCGCGGCTGCGCCATCGTGGTGCTGCTCAACAAGTGGGACCTGCTCGACGACGACCGCAAGCGCGAGGCCTGCATGGAGACCATCGACCGCCGTCTGGGCGTCATGGCTCCCTGGGCCCAGTACCTGCGCATCTCTGCCCTGACCGGCCGCAGCGTCGAGAAGATCTGGGCAATGGTAGACGCCGCCGAAAAGACGCGCTCGCAAAAGATCAGCACCTCGCGCCTCAACACGTTCCTCACCGATCTGCGCGAGTTCGGTCATACCGTGGTGGACGGCAAGCGCCGCCTGCGCATGCACTACGTGACCCAGACGGGCGTCAACCCGCCGACGTTCACGTTCTTCGTCAACCACAGCGATCTGGTCAACGACACCTATCAGCGCTATGTGGAGAACCGCATGCGCTCGAGCTTCGACTTTGCCGGCACGCCCATTCGACTCTTCTTTAGAAAGAAGGAGCAAAAGGATGCATAATCCGATTCTGCTGACCGCCGTCTGCGCCGTGGTCTCGTTCTTTATCGGAGCGATTCCGTTTGGCCTGATCTTGGGCCGCGTGTTCAACCACACGGACATTCGCAAGGCGGGCTCCGGCAACATCGGCACCACCAACGCCCTGCGCGTAGCCGGCCCCAAGGTCGCGGCGCTCACGCTGCTGCTCGACTGCCTGAAGGGCGCCATCTGCGTTGTCATCGCCCGTCCGCTTATCGCCGATCTGGGCTATGGTTTTCCGCCGAGCATTATGGCTCCCGGTGCTGCCGGCGACTGGATGCTCGGCGTCATTTGCCTGGCGGCCGTGTGGGGACACATCTTCTCGCCCTACCTTAACTTCCACGGCGGTAAGGGTATCGCCGTGGGCCTGGGCGTCATCCTCGCCTGGTACTGGCCCATTGGCCTGTCGCTGCTGGGCATGTTTATCGTGGCCGTCGCCATCACCAAGTTTGTGTCGGTGGGCTCGCTCGCCGCTGCCATCGGACTTCCCATCGCTGCCTGCGCAGTCTTTCCGTACAGCAGCCTGGGCCTCAAGTTTTGCATGGCGCTAATCGGCATCACCGTGGTGTGGGCCCATCGCGCGAACATCAAAAAGCTCATGACCGGTAAGGAGTCCAAGCTCTCGTTTACCAAGCGCGTCACCGAGCCCGACGATAAGTAGGAGAGAGTCATGAATGTTGCGCTGATTGGCTCCGGCTCCTGGGGAACCGCCGTCGCCGGCCTTGCCGCTGCGCGAGCCGAGCGCGTGACCATGTGGGCCCATAGCGAGCAGACGGCCGCCGGCATTAACGGTGAGCATCGCAACCCCCGCTATCTGGTGGACTACGTGCTGCCCTGCAACGTCTTCGCCACGACGGAGCTGATGCAGGCACTCGACGGCGCCGAGGCCATCATCTTTGCCGTTCCTTCGACGCACCTTCGCAGCGTGTGCCACCAGGCCGCGCCCTTTATCGCCGCCGATACCCCGGTGCTCTGCCTCACCAAGGGCATTGAGCCCGAGTCCGGCCTGCTCATGAGCGAGGTCATCGCCAGCGAGATCGGCAACGAAGCACGTGTCGCGGCGCTTTCGGGCCCCAACCATGCTGAGGAAATCTGCCGCGGCGGACTTTCTGCCGCCGTCATCGCCAGCAAAAATCCGCAGATAGGGGAGACCTTTAAGGACCTGCTCCTGTCCACGGCCTTCCGCATCTACCTCTCGCAAGACATGACCGGTGTCGAGGTTTGCGGCGCCATGAAAAATGTCATCGCCATCGTGTGCGGCATCTCCGCCGGCTCGGGCGCAGGCGACAACACGCTTGCCCTTATCATGACGCGCGGTCTGGCCGAGATCAGCCGTCTGGTGCACGCCCGCGGCGGTCAAGCTATGACCTGTATGGGACTTGCCGGCATGGGCGACCTCATTGCCACCTGCACCTCGGAGCATTCACGCAACCGCACCTTTGGCTACGAGTTTGCCCACGGCGTGTCGCTCGACGAGTATCAGGAGCGCACGCATATGGTGGTCGAGGGCGCCGTCGCGGCCCGCAGCGTCAGCGAACTTGCCCGTTCACTGGGCGTAGACATTCCGCTCACCTTTGCCGTGGAGCAAACGCTCTACAACGGTGTTACTTTGGATAGGGCGCTCGAGATTCTTACCGAACGCGTCCCTTCTCAAGAGTTCTACGGACTCACCGACTAGCGCAGAAAGGCTTCTACCATGGGTTCCATCAAAATCGCTCCGTCCGTCCTTTCGGCCGACATGGCCAACCTCAAGGGCGAGCTCGACAAAATCGCCGGCGCCGACTTTGTGCACTTCGACGTTATGGACGGTCACTTTACCGGCAACCTCACCTTTGGCGTTGACATCCTTAAGGCCGTCAAGCGCTCCACCGATGTGCCGGTCGACGCGCACCTGATGGTGTCGAACCCCGACGAGACGGTCGATTGGTACGCCGACGCCGGTGCCGACATGATCACCGTGCACTACGAGGCCTCCACGCACCTGCACCGCACGCTCACGCATCTGCAGCAGCGCGGCGTCAAGGCCGGTGTGGTGCTCAACCCCGCCACGCCCGTCTGCGTGCTCGATAGCATCATCGACATTGTTGACATGGTGCTGCTCATGAGCGTGAACCCCGGCTTTGGCGGCCAGAGCTTTATCCCCGGCACCATCGCCAAACTGCACGAGCTCAAGGCCATGTGTGGGCGCCACGGCGTGTCGCCCATGATCGAGGTCGACGGCGGCATCTCTTCCAAAAACATCGCCGAGGTCGTTAAGGCCGGTGCCGATGTTCTGGTGGCCGGCTCCGCCGTATTTAAGTCCGAAGATCCCGCTGCCGAGGTTGCGCTGCTGCAGAAGCTGGGCAACGAGGCCGCACAGGAGGCATAAACCCTTATGACCGCAGGTCAAAACCGCATCCCCGTGAATCTTGACTATGCCGCCTCGACGCCCATGCGCGCCGAGGCGCTCCTTGCGCAGCGCGAGTACGACGACAGCGAGATTGCCGGCGTCAACCCCAACTCGCTGCACTCGCTTGGCCGCAAGGCCGCCGCACGCCTAGAAGTCGCTCGTCGCGAGATCGCCCGTAGCTTTGGCGCACGCGTTCGCCCGTCCGAGATCATCCTTACCAACGGCGGCACCGAGGCCAACCAGCTGGCGCTGCTCGGTCTTGCCGAGGGTGCTCGTCAGCGCGATCGCAAGCGCGATCGTGTAATCGTTTCGGCCATCGAGCACGATTCGATTCTGGACAACCTGCCGCTGCTGCGTGCCGCCGGCTTTACCGTCGACTTGGTGCAGCCCTGCCGCATGGGCTACATTGAGCCTGCCACGCTTGTCGAACTGCTCGGCAACGACGTGGCGCTCGTGAGCATCATGGTTGCCAACAACGAGACCGGCGTGGCGCAGCCCATCCGCGAGCTTGCCGCGGCCGCACATGCTGCCGGCGCCCTGTTTCATACCGATGCCATCCAAGGGTACTTGCATATTCCGCTCGATGTCACCGAGCTGGGCGTCGATGCTATGACCGTTGCCGCGCACAAGATCGGCGGCCCCGTGGCATCCGGCGCGCTCTACCTTAAGAGCCGCACGCCGCTGCGCCCGCGCATCTTTGGCGGCGGACAGGAGGCCGGTCTTCGTGCCGGCACGCAGGACCTGCGTACACAGCTTGCTTTTGCCGCTGCCGCTTCCGCGCTGTTGCCGAACGTGGCCCAGGAGCGCGCGACGCTGCAGGTCTTATCCGATAAGCTCTACGCCACGCTTACGGCTCATCCGCGTATTCATGCCACCATGGGCGACTACGCACAGGCCGATCGTCTGCCGGGCATGGTTTCCATCTACGTCGACGGCATGGACTCCGAGGAGCTCATCATCAAGCTAGACACCGCCGGCTTTGAGGTATCGGCCGGTTCTGCCTGCTCGAGCGGCAGCATGGACCCGAGCCATGTTCTCAGCGCCATGGGCATTGGCCGCGAGCAGGCCCTGGGTGCACTGCGCATCTCCTTCGATGACCGTGTGAATCCGGGCGATCTGGACGAGTTTGCCCAGACGCTGCTCTCGATCGTGGGTGCCGCATGATCGTCGCCGAGCTTGAACGTGCGCTGCTGGCGCGCTACCCCAAGATGGACGCCGAGGGCTGGGATCATGTTGGGCTATCTGTGGGAGATCCCGCTGCTGAGATCACCGGTGTTGCCTGCGCGCTCGATGCGACCGAAGCTAATGTTCTCCGCGCCCAAGAAGCCGGTGCAAACGTGCTGCTGACGCATCATCCTGTCTATATCAAGGCGCCCGAGGCGTTTTGTCCAGCGGATACCACTCGCCCCCAGTGCAGCGCGGCACTCTATGAGGCGGCCCGTTGCGGCGTGAGCATCATATCGCTCCACACCAACCTGGACCGCTCGCACGAAGCCCGTGTCTGCCTGAGCGAGCTGCTGGGTGCCGCACCCGTGAGCTCACTGGAGCACGTGGACGACCCCGAGGCAACCGGCCTGGGCGCGCTTGCAACGCTCAACGACCCGTACACGCTGCGCGATCTTGCCACCCGTGCTGCCACGGCCTTCGGCAGCGACCCGCGTGTGTTGGGCGAAGCCGATCGCCCGTGCCGCACCGTCGCCATTTTGGGCGGCTCCCTGGGCGACTTTGGAGAGCTCGCCATCGCCGCGAGCGCGGACGTTGTCGTGACGGGCGAGGCGGGATACCACGTGGCGCAAGACCTTGCCTTGCGCGGGCTGTCGGTGATCTTGCTCGGCCACGACCGCTCCGAGGAACCGTTCGTTGATATATTGATGAACTCTGCAGTTGACGCCGGGGTCGACCCCCGTCATGCGATTAAAATACTGAACCCTTGCCAATGGTGGACTGTGACAAAAGGAGAGAACTTATGAGCGCCGGCGCTACGCTACTCAAGCTGCAACAGATCGATTTGGAGCTCGCCCGTAACAAGAGCGAACTTGCCAATATGCCGGAGCTCAAGGAGCTCGCTTCCAAGCGCAAGACCTATGTGAAGCTCAAGTCCGAGATGACCAAGCTCTACGCCCAGCGCAAGGATCTGGACATTGAGCTCGACGATCTCAACACCACCGAGATTCAGACTAACAACGCCATCGAGGCTGCCAAGAAGCGCCACGTCGACGGCTCCGACTACCGCGAGGTTCAGGACCTGGAGAACGAGCTCGCCACCCTGGCCAAGCGTCTGGACAAGATCGAGCACACCCGCAAGGACGTCGTTGTCGCCCATAAGGAGGCGCTCGACCGCGAGGCTCGCGCGCAGGCTATCATCGCCAAGTTCGAGGAGGGCGTGAAGGCAGATACCAAGGCTGCCCGCGCCAAGGCCGCCGACCTCCAGGCACAGATTGATGCCGCCATCAAGGAGCGCACCGCGCTTGCCGCCACACTGCCGACCGACGTGCTCACCGACTACGAGCGCCTGCTCAAGCAGTTCCGCGGCCTGGCCGTCGAGACCATCAAGGGCAACATCCCCACGGTCTGCCACACTGCGCTGCAGGCGTCGTCCATGAGCGACCTCAACCACGACGGCAGTGAGATTACGCACTGCCCGTACTGCCACCGCCTGCTCGTGCTCCCCAGCAAGGAAGCCTAACGATGACGGCGGCACCCAACAATTCAATGCAACTTGAGGGAAAAACGATCCTGCTGGGCATTACCGGCGGGATCGCCGCCTATAAGTCGTGCAATATCGTGCGCCTGCTGCAAAAGCGAGGCGCCCGCGTTAAGGTCGTCATGAGCGAACATGCCACGGAGTTCGTGGGGCCGCTCACCTTCCGTGCGCTCACGGGCGAGCCGGTCGCTGTGGGCCTGTTCGACGACCCCTCCGACCCCATCCACCATATCTCGCTGGCGCAGGAGCCCGATCTGGTGGTCGTGGCGCCCGCGACGGCCAATATCATCGCCAAGATGGCCAACGGCGTCGCCGATGACCTCATCTCCACCACGCTGCTTGCGACGCCGCGACCCATCGTGATCGCACCCGCTATGAACAACGGCATGTGGAAGGCGCCGGCGACGCAGGCCAACATGGCCACGCTGCTCGAGCGCGGTGTCCATGTGGTGGGTCCGGGCAGCGGCTACCTTGCCTGCGGCGACGTGGACACGGGACGCATGAGCGAGCCCGAGGACATCGTAGAGGCTGTCTGTGAGGTGCTCAACCCCGCGCCACAGGACCTGGCAGGTAAGCGCATCGTAATTACCGCCGGTCCCACGCACGAGCCGATCGACCCCGTGCGATTCATTGGCAACCGCTCTTCGGGCAAGATGGGCATCGCCCTGGCGGGGGAGGCCGCACGCCGCGGCGCTGCGGTCACGCTCGTGTTGGGACCGACATCACTCGATGTGCTCCGCGGCGTGGAGTGCGTGCGCGTGCAGACCGCCGCAGAGATGCTCCAGGCGACCCTGAGCGCCTTCCAGACGGCCGATGCAGCAATTTGTGCGGCCGCCGTCGCCGACTACACCCCCGCGGCCCCTGCGGACCATAAGCTCAAAAAGGCCAACGAGCGCCTGGATCGCATCGAACTGGTCGAGACGGTCGATATTTTGGCCGAGCTCTCGCGCCAGAAGGGCGAGCGATGCGTGATCGGATTTGCGGCCGAGACCGATAACGTCGTGGAGTACGCGCAGCGCAAGCTCGCCCGCAAGGGCTGCGATGCCATTATCGCCAACGATGTCTCGCGCGCCGATTCGGGCTTTGGAACCGATACCAACAAGGCCTGGATTGTGAGCACAACGGGTACGCAAGAGCTTCCCGTGCTAACAAAACCCCAGCTCGCAGATACAATTTTGGACTTGCTTCAAAATTTATAAAAAAGTTCTTGCACAAGTCTAAAGTTTCGGGTTAATATACTCCCTGTTGCGAGCGAGAGCAGAGCAACAAACAAAAGCTTCGGGACGTGGCGCAGCTTGGTAG
>CANNPG010000011.1:0-14569 GCA_947507375.1 uncultured Collinsella sp.
CAAGGGCGCGACCAGAAGGTCAGCGCCCTTTCATTTCACGTCACCTTGCTCGCTTAGGGGCGTTTTCGCTGTCCGTCCTCTACCTGCGGCGTTGCCATGGTGGTCATTGGGGCGGCACTTGGGGACGTTCCTTTTCTGCCGGCAGTTGGGGGCACTCCTTGTGCCAGCGTTGCATCGAGTGCATGGGAAACGGCGACCCGGTTTTTGGCCGAATAGTGGGTCGCATTTTCCGGATGGGGTGGGTTGCGGAAAGTGCGACCCGGAATATTGCTCTGAAACGGGATGCGGTTTCCCTGATGCGCCTCAAACGGAAAGCGCATCCCATTCCGGAGCTCCAAAACGGGATGCGCTTTCTGCGCGGAAGAATTGTCGCAGCTGCGTTAAGCAGTGTCGCTCGTTACTCGCTCAGGATCAGCGCTGCGAGCTCGTCCTGGGTGTCCACCACGTAGTCGGCGCCGGCGGCTTCCAGCTCTGCGCGGCCGCGGAAGCCCCAGCTGACGCCCGCACTCTTAAGGCCGGCGTTGTGACCGGTCAGGATATCGACATTGGAATCGCCCACATAGAGCGTGGTCGACGGATCGGCGCCTAGCTCTTCCATCACATGCAGTGTGACGGGCGCTTCGGGCTTGGGCGGAAACGCATCGACGCGGCCCTGCACCAGCGCAAAGCGCTCGGAACCAAAATACTTCTCGATAAGCGGAGCCGCCGAGACGTGGTCCTTGTTAGTGAGCACGGCAAGCTGCACGCCCGCGGCGCGCAGGCGGTCGAGCATCTCGATCGTACCGGCATAGGGGGCGGTGTGGTCCTCCTTGTGCTCGCCGTAGTAAGCCCTAAACTCGGCAAGCGTTTGCTCAAACATACGGCTGTCGCCCGCATACTCGGCAGGCATAAAGCGTTCGACCAGCTTGAGCATGCCGTTTCCCACCTTGTAGCGGTACTCGTCTACGGCGAACGTGGGCCAGCCGTGCATCTCGCAGGTATGGTTGCCGGCGGCCGCCAGGTCCTCGAGCGTGTTGAGGATGGTGCCGTCCAGATCAAAGATCACATGGGAAAAAGCTGCTGCCATGGGTGCTCCTGCCGCTTGAGTTGTAAAACGCACCTCATAATACTGGGCATGCGTGCCGGGCATGTTTGGAATCTGAATATCTTTAATAGCCCTGAGCCTTTGTCGTTAGCAAATCCTCGGCAGCTGCTCTCCCACGAGCATGTCGAGGATGCGGGTCGAGCCCCAGCCGGTGCGTACGCGCACGGCGGGACGGGCGCCCTTGGCAAGTGGCAGCACGCGACCGATGACGGCGGCATTCTCGCCGTAGCGGGCGGCGCGCATGGCGGCCAGCGCGGCATCGGCCTGCTCGGCCGGCACGACGGCGACCATCTTGCCCTCGTTTGCCACCTGCAACACATCGTAGCCGAGCATCTCGCAGGCTGCCTGCACGTCGGGGCGCACGGGCACAGCTTCCTCGTCGATCTCCATGGCAACGCCGCTGGCCTGGGCAAACTCGTTGAGTGTGGACGCCAAGCCACCGCGCGTGGGGTCGCGGAAGCAGCGTGTGTCGGGTGCTGCGGCAAGCACATCGGCAATCAGGTGGTTGAGCGGCGCGGCATCGCTTTCGATGGTGCTCGAAAACGCCAGACCCTCGCGTTGGCTCATGATGGCGATGCCGTGATCGCCCAGCGTACCCGATACCAGGATGACATCGCCGGGCTGGCAGTTTGCGCCGCTGAGCGCCACGCCCGCAGGCACCTCGCCCACGCCGGCGGTATTGATATAGACGCCGTCGGCCCCGCCGCGCTCGACCACCTTAGTGTCGCCCGTGATTATGGACACGCCCGCTTCGTGCGCCGTTTCGGCCATCGTCTGCACAATCTGGTGGAGCTTATCCATGGGATAGCCCTCTTCGAGGATAAAGCCGCACGATAGGTAGCGCACGTTGGCGCCCGAGGTCGCGACGTCGTTGACGGTTCCGCACACGGCGAGGCGGCCGATGTTGCCACCGGGGAAGAACTGCGGCGAGACTACAAAGCTGTCGGTCGACATGGCGATGCGCCCGCTCGCGGGCAGCGCGGCGACGCCGGCGTCGTTGCCTTCGAGCAGCTCGGGCGACCCAAAGGCATCCAAAAAGACCTCATCGATGATGCGCTTCATCATCTGTCCGCCGGAGCCGTGGCCCAGCAGGACGGTGCTATCGGTAACGCTATGGGACATATCGAAAACTCCAATCGTGGGTGGAATTATATGGGTGAGGCGCAGCGTCGACTGGTCCGCCGTTCGTTAGAACGGCGGAACCTATTAGCCTCGGTAGCGGAAATATGCTGCGCAGCTGCCCTCGGAGCTCACCATGCAGGGGCCGACGGGATGCTCGGGCGTACAAGCGTGGCCGAACAGGGGGCAGTCGCTCGGCGTAATGGCCCCGCGCAGCACGTCGCCGCAGCGGCACCCGCGTGGCTCGACCGTCGGCTCGATGGACACGTCAAAGCGCATGCTGGCATCAAAGTGCGAAAACTCGGGACGAATGGCGAGTCCCGAAGCCGCAATCGATCCCAGCCCGCGCCACGTGGTATCGCACGGCTCAAATACCTGCTCGACCAGCTGGCGCGCCACAGGATTGCCGTCGGCATTGACGCCGCGACGGTAGGCGTTGTCGATCGCGGGTTGCCCCTCAACAACCATCTGGACCAGCATGCAGATACCCTGCAAGATGTCGACCGGCTCAAATCCCGTTACCACGCCTGGAGTCTTAAACTCGTAGACCAAAAAGCCAAAGGGGGCCAAGCCCGTGATGGTGGCGACGTGGCCCGGCAGGATAAAGCCGTCGATGGCGGTCTCGGGGTCGTTGGCGATGGCGCGCAACGCCGGCGGCGTGGTCTTGTGGGCGCAATAGACCGAGAAATTCAAAAGCCCGCGCGCCTCGGCCTCCAAGATGGCGGCGGCGATGGTGGGCGTCGTAGTCTCAAAGCCCACGCCCATAAAAATGACCGGGCGATCGGGGTTTTGCTCGGCAATGTCGAGCGCGTCGAGCGGGGAATAGACGATGCGGATGTCGCGTCCTGCCGCCTTTTGCGCAGCGAGCGAGGTGGATGATCCGGGCACGCGCATCATGTCGCCAAAGGTGGTGATGATGGCGCCGTCTATGTTGGCGAGCGCGATTGCGTGGTCGATGTCGCGGTTGGCGGTGACGCAGACGGGGCAGCCCGGGCCGCTCAGCAGCTTGAGCCCTGCCGGCATAATGGAGCGAAAGCCATAGCGCCCGATGCTCACAGTATGCGTGCCGCAGACTTCCATAAGGTTGATGGCGCGGTCGCCGACAAGCTCATGAATGCGCTCGATGAGCTCGCGAGCCAGCTTGGGATCGCGGAATGCCGAGAAGTCGATACCGGAGCGCGCCGGCTGCTCGGCCGCCACTAGTATGCCTCGGCCGGGTTGGTGGCAAGCTGGTCTTCTTCGACCAGCTCGGACATGGCATTAACGAGCTCGAGCGTTTCTTGCGCTTCCTGCTCGTCGACAATCTGGATGCCAAAGCCGGCGTGTACGAGAATGTAGTCGCCAACCTGCGCCGTCGGCACGAGTCGCAGCGACACGGGGCGCTCGATGCCCATCATGTCGACGGTGGCCTTGAGGTCGTCGTCGCGTTTGACTACTTTACCGGGAACGGCAAGGCACATATTGTTCCCCTTTTATACGCTTTGCGCTGGACGGGCGCTCAATAATCCATCAGTTGATGGTAGCGCTCGCGGGCGCTGCGGGCAAACGCGCTACACCTGTGAGACGGCGGCTTGTGGGCTGGCCGAACAGCCTATTGCGGTGCGACCTGTGCGAGGCGGGTGCGTGCGACTGCCGCCTGACCGTAGGCGATGCAGCCGTCGTTGACGGGTACGGAGTGAGGAACCAAGACAGTGAGACCCATGCTTTTGAGTTCGCGGGTGAGGAGCTGGAGCAAAAGTCGGTTCATGAACACGCCACCCGAGAGCGCGACGGTATCGATGCCTTCGCGCGCACAGATTTCGCGTGCGATTCGTGCCGAAGAGCGCGCGATGGCGATATGGAAGTCGAGCGCGAGCCTGCCGGCGGGTACGCCGGCCCTGATTCCCTCCAAAAGCGCCTCAATAAGCGATCTGGAGTTTAGAACATGGCAGGCGTCCGGACGGGATGATTCGGTTACGGAAAAGCCCGCTATATTTCCGGTGGGGCAGGCGCTTTCACTGCTGAGCGCGCGCCAGGCGGCAGCCTCAAGCTCGATGGCGGGTTCGCCCTCGTAGGTTGCCTTGTCGCAGATGCCCAGAATTGCTGCCGCGGCATCAAAGAGACGCCCCATGCTGCTGGTACGCGGGCTGTTGATGCCGCGCTCGATCATGGTGGCTGTCACGCTGCGCGTTTGTTCGTCGAGGCTGTCCAAAAGCCGAGCGGCACCTAGGTGCTCGAGCAGGCCGAGCTCACTGAGCAGGGCGAAGGCGTTGCGGCGGGCGTCGCGCACGGAGGCCGCCCCACCGGGGAGCGCCCAGGTGCGCAAATGCGCGGCGCGCTCAAAGCCGCCAAGGCTGGCAACAAGAAACTCGCCGCCCCAAATGGTCCCATCGGTGCCGGCGCCGGTGCCGTCAAAGGCGATGCCAAGGACGCGCGCGTCGGTTGTAAGCTGGCTCGCGGCGATGGCCTCGGCCATTACGCTCGCGATATGCGCATGATGGTGCTGCACCTCGACGAGCGGCAGATTGCATTTTCGCGCCTGCTCGCGCGCCCACTGGCCCGATAGATAGCTGGGGTGTAAATCGCAGGCCAAGGCGGCGGGCGCCAAGTCAAAGAGATCTTCCAAGCGCGTGCGCGCGGCGTTCCAGGCATCGAAGGTCCCGCCGTTTTCAACATCGCCGATATGCTGCGACACAAAACAGGTCGCCTCGCCGTTCGTCCCTTCACGCGTGAGCGTAATCGTGGCCTTTTGTTGCGGCCCGCAGGCGAGTACGCAGGACGGAGCGCCGTCGAGCGCCGGCAACGGCAGCGGCTGGGGTGCATATCCACGAGCGCGGCGAACGGGCATAACGGCGCCGTCGACCACGCGCACCACGGAATCGTCATAGCGCGAGAGAATCGCTCGATCGTTGCCGAGCAGCGCGTCGGCAATGCCGGCGGCAACGAGGCGCTCCCAGGCAAGATCGTCATCGGTCTCGATGGGCTCTTCGCTCAGGTTGCCGCTGGTCATGACGAGCGCGTGCATACCGTGTGACGCGGCAGCTGCAAGCAGAAGATGCTGAAGCGGGGTGTAGGGGAGCATAACGCCAAGCTCGGGCAGGTCGCGCGCGACGGACGGTGCGAGTACGAGGGCGTCGGAAGAATCGCCGTCGTTCCCGCAAACAGCCCGCCGGCGCAGCAGCACGATGGGGCGGATACTGCCGGCGAGCAGATCGCGTTCAGCATCGTCGATATGGCACAGGCGCCCGGCATCGGCAAGACTGCGCACCATGACGGCAAGCGGCTTATTGCTGCGACGCTTGCGACGGCGCAGCTCGGCCACCGCCTGCTCGTTGGCAGCGTCACAGGATAGATGGAATCCGCCCAGGCCCTTGATGGCGACGATGCCACCGCTGGCCAGCAGCTCAACGCAGCGCTCGATGATAGCGTCGCTGGCCTCGCGTGTGGTGCCGACGGCCGGTGTCGCGGACGAATTCCCGCACGCATCGCTGTTTACAGCCTCGCGCCACGTAATATGCGGCCCGCAATCAAAGCAGGCATCGGGTTGCGCGTGAAAACGCCGGTCGAGTGGGTCGGCATACTCCGCGGCACACTTGGGACACATGGGGAAACGGTCCATCGATGTGGCCGCTCGGTCATAAGGCAGCGATCGGATGATGGTAAAGCGTGGGCCGCAGTTGGTGCAGTTGATAAAGGGGTAGTGATAGCGTCGGTCGGCGGGATCGAACAACTCGCGCAGACAATCGTCGCAGGTGGCGATATCGGGCGAGACGAGCGTCGTGTGCGCGGTCTGGTCCTGCGACGCCACAATGTGAAAGCCCTGCTCATCGGCAGTGCTCCAGCCGCCAGGCTCCAAATCCGCAATATCGACTCGCTCAACGCGGGCCGCCGCGGGCGCATGCTCAGAAAGCGCGGCAACAAAAGCATCGAGCGCATCGGCCGGAGCGTGCGCCTCGATATGCACGCCGTCGCCCGCGTTGAGCACCCAGCCGCAAATGCCGTGCGCCATGGCCTCGCGATACACAAACGGTCGCATGCCAACGCCCTGCACAATGCCCGTTACATGGATATGCGCATGTCGCATGCGACCCTCCTTCGTTGAAATGTGTGCTGTTACAGCCCCAGGCTCTGCTTGGTGGCGGCGCACGTGAGCTCGCCGTGCTTAACGCCGCGCAGGCCCAGCAGGCGGTCGGCTAGTTCGTAGACGCGCTCGCCGCGACCCTTGAGTGCCAGGATTTCCAAGCAGTTGTGGTGATCCAAATGCACGTGCATCGTCGATACGATCTCGTCGGTGTAGTCGTGCTGCACCTCGTCCAGGCGGCGCGTCAGATCGCCGGTGTGATGGTCGTAGATCATGGTGAGCGACCCGATAACGTGCTCATCGGGCGTGCGCATCTGCTCTTTGGCGATTGAGGCGCGAATCAAATCGCGCACGGCCTCGGAGCGGTTGGCCACGTCGCCGCGGCGCCCGATCTGCTCGTCAAAACGGCGCAGCAGGTCGTCGGGTGCGGTAACCGAAAAACGGACCAGCTCGGAGCCGGAGCCACTACAGTGGCAGCCCGCGTCACCGTCCGCCCCGTGCGGATGCTCGTGCTCGTACCCGCAGCAGTGCTCGTGTTCGGCCACCTTACACCAGCTTCACGGAGCCGACGGAGTTGTGGTCGGCCTCGATGGCTTCCTCGTAGCCCTCGAGCGCGTCATGCGCCTCGTGCAGCGCGGCCATGGCGGCCTCGAGCTTGGCGCCGATGCGCTCCATGTCAAAATTCTCGGTCGCATGCAGCAACTGATGGCTCCACTCATGAGCGAGCTCGATGGTGTCGTCGACCTGTTTGACGCTCATGGCAAGCTGGCTCATGTTCATTCCAACATCATGCATGGGAAATCTCCTTTTGTATGGGGCAGTTCAGTGGTTCAGATTTTACTACGCCCGCTCTGCGCACAGCTGCATAAGAAAACGGGTACGAGTCTGTGCGACCCGCACCCGTTCACTGGGGGCTGTTTGTGACTACCATACTATCCGTGGTTGCACTCGGTGCATCCAGAAGTCCGGCGAGCGGTGCAAAAGCGCTCATAGACGGCGGGTAAGTAACAAGCGTATTACAGATGCTTTTCCAGCAGCGCCTGCAGCCTCGCCTTGGGCAGAGCGCCAACTGAGCGGTCAATCTCCTCGCCGTTCTTAAACACAATCAGCGTGGGGATGCTCATGACGCCATACTTCATGGCCAGGTCCTGGTTGTCGTCGACGTTGCACTTGGCAACGGCGAGCTTGCCCGCCAGCTCATCGGCAACCTCGTCAACGATGGGCGAGAGGGATCGACAGGGCCCGCACCACGGTGCCCAAAAATCGACCAGCACGGGCAGGCTGTCGTTAACGATGGAATCGAAGTTCTCGGGGGTAATCTGATTAATGTCAGCCATGGTGACCTCCATAATGCGACGCGGCTCGGCCGCGTAAAACTCAGTACGACCGTGCTTATACCCAGCCGCCCGCAAAGCAACCACTCGCGGGCGGCTCTTTTATATAATGGTGGGCACGCAAACGATTGGAGAGCGCATGCCCACGTCACAAAGCCAGAAAAAAGAAGCCATCGCCCAGGCGACCGAGCAGGAGCTCGCATCGCTCGCGGGTCGTGGCGTGCGTATCGCGGGCAACGCGTGCTCGCCGATCGTGCTGGTCAAAGGCGATCTGGACGAGGCCGAGCGTTCGGGTGGCGAGCTTGCCGCCGGCCCGGATGGCGCGGCGTTGCGCAAGGCGCTTGGGGCCATCGGCTACGCGCCCGAGGATTTTTGCGTGCTGGCAAGCGTCGCCGGCGTGGGTGATGGGACGGTCGCGGTGGGCGAGACTCTGCCGTGCGAGCTGTTCCGTGAGGCGCTTGAGGCTTTGGACCCCGAGGCGGTGCTGCTGCTCGACAACAACGCGGCTGACGCCATGCGCGAGACCTACGCCGATATGCTCGTGGCGATCGATGACTTCGACACCGCCATGCTCAAGCCCGGCCTGGTCGCCCATGTGCAGGGCCGCCGCGTGCTCGCGCTCGATGGCTTTGAGGCGGCGCTGACCGACAAAGCGGCCAAGCAGCGCATGTGGGCCTACATCAAGCAGCTGACCCCGGCGGCCGCTCCGCTGTAGCGAGGCTGGCGGCAGCCCCTACATCACAGCGCGCAGCTCAAACCGATCGCCGTTAATGCGGAACTGGCAGTTGCCGTTCATGCGCTCCACGGCAAGTTTGATGCTCCTGGTGCCAAAGCCGTGGCCCGCATGCCGGGTCACGGGCATGCCGTCGACCATGCGCGGCGCGCGGTCAAACGTATTGGAAACTAACAGCAGCAGCTGGCCGTCCTCTAATCGCAGGTCAAAGTCGACGAATCGCTTTCCTTGGGGTGCGGCGCTTGCGGCGGTGATAGCGTTTTCCAAGGCATTTGAGAGCACGCTAAACAGGTCGGCGTCACCTACGTGGATGGTTTCGGGTACGGCGGCGCGCAGGTTGGCGGTAATGCCGTTTCTATTGATATCCGAGTTAAATGACGAAAGCGCGATGTTTACGGTCTCGTTGGCGCAGAAGCGGCGTACGGCGGTGCGGTCGCCGGCTTCGCAGAGTTCGTCGATGCGATCGAGCGCCTCGTCGGTGTGGCCCTCCTCAATTAAAGCGGCCAGGCCGCGTAGGAAGTGGCGCATGTCGTGGCGCAGAATCGACAGCTCGCGCCCAGATTGACGCCAAGCCTCGAGCTCTTTGATGGCGGCGCTGTCGCGGGTTTCGAGCATCCAGCGCTCTCGCTCGGCGGTTTCCTTTTCTTCGTATTCGCGCAGGTAAACGGCAAGAAACATAAGATAGAAGGCACAGAGCGCAAATGCCAAAAACTCAACCGTCACCACCGAGCCCGAGTGGAACAGCGTGGTGTAGACGTTGGTGGCATAGTCAAAGACGTAATAGACGAGCGGCAGGATTAAAAGGATGCTCAGCTCGGTGGTGCTTTTAATCGCCAAGCGCGGACCGATGTCGCCGGCCCAATGCAGCAGGACGGCAAAGACGGCGAGTGTGGTCGCGATGCGCGCCAGATAGTACGCGATCTGAGAATCGGTTGCGGCAAATGCGGCGATGCCCATCCAATTGCTGAACTGGCAGCTCAGATAGGCACTCGTAATGCCGAGCACGGCAAGCAGCGGGCTCAGGCGGTAGCGCGCGCACAAATAGATGATGAGCGGCAGATGCACGACGAGCGGATATACCTGGCGGGCGAAAAGCTCTCCGCCGACGGCATTGGCGAGGCCAAATGCGCATCCGGTTACGGCACCGACCAGCACCAGTTCAAGCGCATGACGCCGGTTGATCTCGACACCGCACAGCGCCGCCGAGGCAAAGACGCCAAAGAGTAGCGTTGTGGCGTGGTGGATTGCCCAAAGGACCATTTCGACCGAGGAGACCATCAGTGTCTCCCAGCCTCAAAGCGCACCGCAAAGTAGGCGTCTTGGAATCCCTGCTTGCAACTGCGCGAAAGCGGGATGCACGCGCCCGAGCGCATGACGATGTCCGTGCGGTCAAAGTGATCGATGTTGCGCAGGTTGACCTGGTAGCTGCGGTGGCATTTAAAGAAGGTGGCATTTTGCGCCAAACGGTCCTCGACGCTGCGGAACGACTCGAGTGCCTCGATGTCGCGTCCGTCGCGCAGGTGGAAGACCACGTGCTTGTTGCGCGCCTCGGCATATTCGATGTCGGACAGGCGCAGGGCGTGGTAGCCAAAGGAAGTTTTGATCACGAGCTCGTCGGTTGCCGCCGGGCGCATGCTCGAAAGCTCGTTAAGTAACTGCGCCAGGCGTTCGTAAGTCACGGGCTTGAGCAGATAGTCGAAAGCACGGACCTCGTAGGACTCCAGTGCAAACTCGGGCGACGAGGTGAGGAACACCAGGCGCACGGCGGTATCGGCCTGGCGCAATTCGCGCGCGGTGTCCATGCCGTTGACGAGCGGCATGATCATGTCGAGCAGAATGATGTCGGCGCGCGATGCGGCATGGCGGGCCAGCAGGTCCTCGCCGCGCGTGACGAGCGCAACATCGACCGCCGTGCCCGTCTCGGTCGACCAACGGTCGATCATCCGGTGCAGTCTATCTAGAAAAGCGACGTCATCGTCGCAGGCAATAATCTTGAGCATTCGGCCCCCTTAAGTAGTTCGATTTTGCCACATTGGGTGCGGACCGCTTGTGGGGGTGCGGACCGTTTGCGCCCCACGGCGTGCAACTCGCGCCAAGCGGTATTGCGGTGGCGAAAGATGCCTCCTGCGCCATCGAGAGCTCAGCTATCCTCAGCTTGCCAGTTCGAATATGGACCTGCCACATGATTGAATCTTTATTTCAACTTTACACCTAGGTTTACAGCTGTCTTGTCAGCTGTAAACCTAGGTGTCATACTAAAGCCCCAAGATTCGCCAAAAGAGAGGGGCCTTGATGGCACAGAGCGCGAACATGGATGCGTCGGAGCTTGCACGCGATATCGCGGCCGGCTTGGCATCGGCAACGACGGCAACGGAGCGCGCGGCATTGGTGCCCGCAGAGCTCGTCGAGGCCATTCAGCAACTAAAAATCCAACGTGACGCGGTGATCCTGGCGCACTATTACGTGGCGCCCGAGGTCCAAGCCGTTGCCGATTACGTCGGCGATAGCTTCTACCTGGCAAAGCTCGCCAAAAGCCTGCCGCAGCAGACCATCGTGTTGTGCGGCGTGGAGTTTATGGGCGAGAGCGCCAAGCTGCTCAATCCCACTAAGACCGTGCTGCTGCCCGAGCCGGGCGCAGACTGTCCCATGGCGCACATGGTCAAGCGCGAGACGGTTGACGCGGCGCGCGCCGAGTACGGCGACGACCTGGCCGTGGTGTGCTACGTCAACTCCACGGTCGAGATCAAGAGCTGGAGCGACGTGTGCGTCACCAGTTCCAACGCCGTTAAGATCGTGTCCGAGCTGCCGCAGCAGCATATCCTGTTCATTCCCGACCAAAACCTGGGACGCTTCGTAGCCGAGCAGGTGCCGCAAAAGCACGTCATCCTCAACAACGGCTACTGCCCACGCCATCACATCATCACCGTCGAGCAGATCGTCGACGCGACGGAGGCCCACCCCGACGCGCTCGTGCTGGCGCATCCTGAGTGCAAGGCCGACGTTCTGGCCGAGGCCGACTACATCGGCTCCACCGCCGGCATCATCAAGTATGCCGAGGAGTTCGACGCGAGCGAGTTCATTATCGTGACGGTCCGCGGCGTGCTCTACGAGCTCGAGCGCCGCTGCCAGGGCACCGGCAAGAAGTTCTATTTCCCCGCGGTGCAGCCCACCTGCGTCAACATGGACCTCATCACGCTCGAAAAGCTCGTGCGCTGCCTGGAGACGGGCGAGGGCGAGGTGCAGATCGGCGTCTCGGACGAGGCAGCAGACCAGGCCAAGCTCACGCTCGACCGTATGCTCGAGTACGCAGCACGCTAGAACAATGTTGCATGAGGGACGGTCCCTTATGCCACATTCAAGGGAGAGGATTCCTGTGGAAACCAAGCAATACCCCGATATGGAGTGCGACGTCGTCATTGCCGGCTGCGGCGTGGCGGGTCTGTACGCGGCCCTCAATCTGCCGACGAGCACGCGCGTGATCATGCTCTCCAAGGGCGCGGTCGATGAGTGCGATTCGATGCTCGCGCAGGGCGGCATCTGCGTGCTGCCCGAAGGCTCGGACTACGATGCCTTTTTTGAGGACACCATGCACGCCGGCCACTACGAGAACCGCCGCGAGAGCGTCGACATCATGATTCGCTCGAGCCGCTCGGTCATCAACGACCTGCTAGCGATGGGCGTGGATTTTGAGCGCAAGGCCGACGGCAGCCTCAATTTTACCCGCGAGGGCGCGCACAGCCGTCCGCGCATTGCCTTCCATGCCGACATTACGGGCAAGGAGATCACGACCAAGCTGCTCCAGGCCGTTCACAAGCTGGACAACGTGCAGATTTTGGAGCACGTGGCCATGACCGACATCCTGACCGCCGAGCGCGATGACGCCACGGTGTGCACCGGCGTCGTCGCCGTAGCCGTGGACGAGGACAACTCGGTTCGCCCCGCCGACGAGCTGGCAAATGCCGCTGAGGGCGTGCATGCCGGTAAGCCGTTTAAGATCCATGCCCGCCACACGCTGTGGGCGACGGGCGGCATTGGCGGCGTCTACGACCACTCGACTAACTACCCGCAGCTCACGGGCGACGCCTGCTACATCGCTCAGGAGCATGGCATTAAGATGGAGCACCTGGACTACGTGCAGATCCATCCCACGGGTCTGTTCTCGCCGCAGCCGGGTCGCACGTTCCTGATCAGCGAGAGCTGCCGCGGCGAGGGCGCGATTTTGCTCAACGCCGCCGGCGAGCGTTTTACCGACGAGTTGCAGCCGCGCGACGTTGTCGCCGCCGCCATCCGCGAGCAGATGAAGCAGGATGACACCGAGCACGAGTGGCTGAGCTTTGCCCCCGTCGAGCGCGACGTGGTGACCGGGCACTTCGCCAACATCCGCGCGCGCTGCCTGGAGGACGGTCGCGACATCCTGGATGAGCCCATTCCCGTTACGCCGACGCAGCACTACTTTATGGGCGGCGTGTGGGTCGACAAGGACGGCCGCACCTCGATGCCCGAGCTCTACGCCGCGGGCGAGACGGCCTGCAACGGCGTTCACGGCAAGAACCGCCTTGCTTCAAACAGCCTGCTTGAGGCGCTGGTCTGGGGTCGTCGCGCCGCGTGGTATATGCGTACCGGCGAGTCGCTGGCCGTGGAGCAGGCGGGCGATCCCGCGCTCGATGGCCGTCATCGCGCCCTGGGCGCCGACCCTCTGGCAATCGATGATTTGGCCCGTGCCGCCGGCACGCAGGCCGTGGAGGAGTAGACCATGAATCCCATTACCATGAAGCTCGTCGTCGATGATCTGATTCTGCAAGCTCTGCGCGAGGACATTACGTTTGAGGACGTGAGCACGGCGAGCGTGTGCCCCACGGCGCGTCCCGCCACGGTGGAGCTTATCGCCAAAGCCGATGGCATCATTGCCGGCCTGGATGTGTTCGCTCGCACCTTTGAGCTGCTGGATTCGCAGAGCTCGGTGCTGTTTGATGTTGCCGACGGTGACGAGGTGCATGCCGGCGACCACGTGGGTCAGGTGCGCGGCGATGCGCGTGTGCTGCTTTCGGGCGAGCGCGTGGCGCTCAACTACCTGCAGCGCATGAGCGGCATCGCTACCTATACGCACAGCATGGCCGCGGCGCTCGAGGGAACCAAGACCGTGCTCGTCGACACGCGCAAGACCACACCGGGCATGCGCGTGTTTGAGAAGGCGGCGGTTGAGATTGGCGGCGGCAGCAACCACCGTTACAACCTGTCGACGGCCGTCATGCTCAAGGACAACCACATCGATGCCGCCGGTGGCGTGACGCGCGCGATCGAGATGGCGCGCGCCCATGCATCGTTTACCACGACGGTCGAGATCGAGTGCGAGAACCTGGACATGGTGCGCGAGGCCGTGGAGGCCGGCGCCGACATCATCATGTTCGACAACATGACCCATGACGACATGGCCGCCGCTATTGAACTTATCGCCGGCCGCGCCAAGACCGAGTGCTCGGGCAACGTGGATGCCAGCAATATCCGCGCGCTTGCCGACCTGGGCGTTGACTTTATTAGCTCGGGCGCCCTGACGCACTCCGCGCCGATCCTCGACCTCTCGCTTAAGCACCTGCGTCTGCTGGACGGTAAATAATGAACGCCCGCGAGCGTCGCCGTGCCATCATGGCCGTGCTCGAGGGGGCCAAGGGGCCCGTATCGGGCAGCGCGCTTGCCCGCGAGGTGGGTGTGAGCCGCCAGATCGTGGTGCAGGACATCGCCCTGCTGCGCGCCGATGGGCACGATATCGTGGCGACCAACCGCGGCTACGTGCTGCAGGAGGCCCCCAGCAGCCCCGCCGTGCCCACGCGCTTGGTCAAGGTTCGCCACAGCGTGGAGCAGGCAGGCGATGAGCTCACGAGTATCGTCGACGCCGGCGGCGCCGTGCTCAACGTGATTGTCAATCACCGCGTGTACGGTAAGATTACGGCCGACCTGGACATCCGCAATCGTCGCGATGTCGAGCGCTATCTGCGCGATATCGAGAGCGGCAAGAGCTTTCCGCTGCTGACGGTGACCAGCGGCTACCACTTCCATCGCATTGCGGCGGAGGACGAACAGACCCTCGACGAGATCGAGGCGATGCTCAAGGAAAAAGGCTACCTAGCAGACCTGATGCCCTACGAAGACGATTTGTCCTAGTCGACGCCGCATCTATAAGTTGCGGTGAAATAGTTCCTAAAATCGGCATCCAAGACATGAAACAGGAACTATTCCACCGC
>CANNPG010000012.1:0-14516 GCA_947507375.1 uncultured Collinsella sp.
AATTTTCCGACCTAGTCATTGGGGACGTTCTTAAACGACCAGTCATTCAAGAACGTCCCCAACGACTACATGAAAGCGCCCTCAAGCGGATGTGCTTGAGGGCGCCTCTTGCTTGACTAGCTTTCGATATAGTCCTTGAGCTTGCTCGAGCGGCTCGGGTGGCGAAGCTTGGCCAGAGTCTTGGACTCGATCTGGCGGATGCGCTCGCGCGTGACGCCAAACTCGCGGCCGACCTCCTCGAGCGTACGGGGATGTCCGTCGACAAGGCCAAAGCGCAGCTCGATAACCTTGCGCTCACGATCGGCAAGCGAATCGAGCACCTGGGTGAGCTGCTCCTGCAGCATGGAGAAGCTGGCCGCATCGGGCGGAACGATGGCCTGGGAGTCCTCGATGAAGTCGCCCAGCTGGGAATCCTCTTCCTCGCCGATGGGGGTCTCGAGCGACACAGGCTCCTGCGAGATCTTCTGGATCTCGCGGACGCGGTCGGCGCTCATGTCCATCTCGGCACCGATCTCCTCGGGGGTCGGGTCGCGACCAAGGTCCTGAAGAAGCTGGCGCTGCACGCGGACGAGTTTGTTGATGGTCTCGACCATATGCACGGGAATACGGATGGTACGGGCCTGGTCGGCGATAGCGCGCGTAATAGCCTGACGGATCCACCACGTGGCGTACGTGGAGAACTTAAAGCCCTTCTGGTAGTCGAACTTCTCGACGGCGCGGATCAGACCGAGGTTGCCCTCCTGAATAAGGTCCAGGAACAGCATGCCGCGACCGACATAGCGCTTGGCGATGGAGACGACCAGACGCAGGTTTGCGCTGATGAGTGCCTGCTTGGCTTCGAGACCCACGTTCTCAATGCGCGTAAGACGACGCATTTCGGTACGCGTGAGCTCGAGCTCGCCTGCCTCGGCAGCCTCGAGCTTCTCGGTGGCCTCAAGACCGGCCTCAATCTTCATGGCCAGATCGACCTCTTCGGAGGCGGTCAGCAGGTCGACCTTGCCGATCTCCTTGAGGTACATACGGACCGGGTCGCCGGTCAGCATCACCGTGGAGGCATCGATGCCGCGCACGCGGGAGCGTGAACGGGACGTGCGCACGGTGCGCTTCTTCTTGCTCTTGGAAGAACCCATCTCGGCGTCGGCCTGACGGGCCATCTTGAGCTCGTGATCGTCGAGCGAGCCGGAATCGTGCTCGTCGTCGTCATCGAAATCGTCGGTATCGGTATCGTTATCGTCATCGTCGACGTCCATGGGGGCGTCGTCGTTACCGCTCGCGGAGATAATCTGGATGCCGCTGTTGCGCAGCGCGGAATACACCGCGGTGAGCTGCTCGTCAGAAACATCGATATCCTTCAGGGCGACCTGAATCTCGTCCTCGGTTACCGAAGTCCTGTTTGAGCCGTTGCCCATAAGCTTTGCAACGTAGGATTCCAGCCCAGTACCCGTGCTCTCAGTCTTTTTTGGCACAGATTCTCCCTTCATAGTCCACAGGACTCAATACTTTAGCACACACATTGACGTCTATACCCAAAAAGAGGGCTGGATATAGGCGAGAATACGCTGGTTGACCACAACATCTAGGCTTGTTCGGTGCCTGCGGCCTCCAGGCCAATCAAACGGAACGGATCCGCCACGCCGCCGATTGACTTTTGCAGTTCGCGCTGACGCTGCGAATCCTGCGCGGCCTGCATGGTTAGCGCGCGACGGGCCTCATCATCGAGCGAACGGTCCTGGCGCAGCTTGGCCTGTGCGGCACGCATGCGGCGTTTGATGGTGTAGAGCTCAAGCGTATCGAGCATAAACACGATGTTCGTCTCGGTGGGGTGCTTGCTCGTCGCCGAGATGCGCCCGGCACTCACAAGCGTTGCCGCCTCGGGACACACCGAGCGCGCCGCATCCATGCAGGCTGCAGGATCGGTTCCCGGTGGCGTTGCCAGAACGGCCCATGCGATGGACTCGTGACGTGGGTCAACCCACTCGATGGAGCAGATGCGATCGGCATACGTGCGGAACAGGTCGGGATAGCTCGTGAGCATGGCCAGCAGTTCACGCTCCCCCGCCAAGGACTTGCGTTCAAGATCGGTAAGAACCATCGGCGCCGCCGTAGCCGGTGCGTCCGAACCATCAGGCACAGGAACAGAGCCCATACCATCAGGCACATCGATCGGCGGCAGGTCGTCGACAACCTCCACGGGCGCGGCATCGTAGGCATCGAGCGGGACGTAGTCGTACGGCTCTTCTTCGACCGGCGCGGACACCGGCGGCGTCGCGCCCGATGCCCAAGCACCGCGACCGGCATCGCGAGAACCCGACGCCCGACCGCCCGCGCTACCGGACCGCTCAGCCTGTGCCCGCTGGCGCTCATAGTTCTGCTCACGACGTCGTTCCGCATCCTCGCGCTTGGCGACATCGCGAAACACACGGCCCGAGCTCGCGCGCACGGTCTCCAGATCCAAACCCAGCAGGTCGGCAATCTGGATAAAGTACGTGTCGATCATATAGCTATCGCGCAGCGGATAGATGAGCGTCAGCGCATCCTCGAGCGCCTTGGCGCGACCGCCCGGCGTGGTGATGTCGCTCGACTCCTGCAGCGAACGGTAGACAAAGTCCATGAGCGGCTCGGCCGCGTCGATGCGCGCCTGCAGCTCCTGGCCGCCGTGCGCCGTAATAAACTCCATAGGGTCGTTGCCGTCGGGCAGTACCACGCAGCGCAGGTCCATCGAATCCTGCTCGATAAACTGAATCGCGCGGCGGGCGGCCTTCTGGCCCGCGGCATCGCCATCGAACATATACACGATGCGCTTGGCAAAGCGGGTGAGCGTCTTTACATGATGCTCCGTGAGCGCGGTGCCCAGCGTGGCGACAACGTTTTTAATCCCCGCCTCCCAGCAGGCGATGCAATCGGTATAGCCCTCCACCACGATGGCGGTATCCTGCGCGACGATAAACTCCTTGGCCCAATTAAAACCGTAGAGGTTTCGCTTTTTATGAAACACGCTCGTCTCGGCGGTGTTGAGGTACTTAGGCTGGCCGTCGCCCATAATGCGACCGCCAAAGGCAATGTTGTGACCCTGCTCGTCAAAGATGGGGAACATCACACGGTCGTAGAAGCGGTCGGCAAGCTGCCCGCGCCCGCGGCTCACGGCAACATTGGCGTCGATCATCTCCTGCGGGGTAAAACCCGCCTGGGACAGGTGCGACACCAGCGCGTTACGGCCTGGTGCAAAGCCCAGGTAGTAGCGGCGGCAGACGTCGCCACCCATGCCGCGGCTGGCAAAGTACTCGCGCGGACGACCGTCCTTACCGCGCATAAGCATGGTGTGGTAGAACTGGGCGGTCTCGGCGCACAGATCGTAGATGCGGGCACGCTTAGTACCGCGCTCGCGGCGATCTCCGGTGTCGTGCAGCTCAATACCTGCGCGATCGGCCAAATAACGGATTGACTCGGGAAAGCTCAGGTTCTCGCGCTTCATGATATAGGTGAAGACGTCGCCACCCTCGCCGCAGCCAAAGCAATGCCACACCTGCGTGGCGGGAATAATGTGGAAGGACGGCGTCTTTTCGCCATGGAAGGGGCAGCAGCCCCAAAACTCATGGCCGCGGGGCTTGAGCTCAACCGTTTCCTGCACGATGGCAACGAGGTCGGACGCAGCGCGTACCTGGTCTTTTTCCTCATCACTAATCACGGATGCTCACCCCCTGCTCACCCAAGTTATGACGAATGTCCTCGATATTACCCTCGACGGTCGCGATCAACTCATCCAGCGAATCGAACACACGCGAGGGACGCAGCCAGCGCGTAAACGCAAGCGAAACGGAAGCGCCGTACAGGTCGCCCGTATAACCAATTAAGTTAGCCTCAAGATGTGCAGATGCCGCATCGTCGGCATACGTCGGCGGCAGTCCGACGTTAACGGCAGCGGGCCACACGGTGTCATCGACCAGCACCAGACCCTCATACACGCCATCGGCAGGCACCTGAATGCCGTCGGGAACCTGCAGGTTTGCCGTGGGAAAGCCCATGCCAGAACCCTCGTGACGGCCGCGAATAACACCGCCACGCACCATATACGGGCGGCCGAGTAACTCAGCAGCAAGCTCCACATGGCCCTGTCCGAGCTCATGACGGATACGGGTGGCGCAAATGGCCTCACCGCCCTCGCAAAGCAGGTCGTGACCGTACACGTCAACGCCGTGCTCGGCACCCCAGGCGCGCATCTCGGCAACACCAGAAGCACCGCCACGACCCAGCCTAAAGTCACTGCCAACGCGAATCGATCGAATGTCGACCAGACGCGACACCAGCGAGAGAAAATCAACATGGTCAAGCGCCGCAACCTCAGGCGTAAAGGGAACGGCCACCACCGCATCGACCCCAGTTTGAGCCAGGGCATGCAGACGGTCGGCCGTCGTCATCAATTTTTGAGCGGGCGAAGAGCTCACCACAACGTCCGGGTCGGGATCGAAGGTAACCACGACCGCCTTACAGCCATGGGCACGGGCATCACGGACAAGCGCCGTAATGAGCTCCTGGTGTCCACGGTGCACGCCGTCGAACACACCGATGGCAATCGATGCGGCACCCAGGTGCTCGAACTCATCAAACGCATCGGCAGCAACGATGCGAGCCTCGTCCGACCCGCCCACGAAAAAAATACGCGCGAGCTCGCGAGCGGACAACATCATCGAACACCGCCGATTGCCTGAGGAAATACGTGCTCCATGACAAAGCGGCCACCCTCAATACGGGCGAGCGCCTTGAGTCCCCCATCGAGCACCAACGCAAACGGCGCCTTCGAGGCATAGAAATCGGCAAGCGCATGCTCAACGGGAATGCGACGGCCGCAGAGCAGGTCGTCGGCAAGATTGCCCGGCAAGTCAACACGCGTAGCGCCCAGGGCCGCAATGGGATCCAGTGCAAACCCCGCCGCGGACTCGGGAGAAAGCTCCTCAACCGCATGACAGGCGCCAACGGAAACAATACCGGAGGCCGTGCGGCGCAGCGCGGAAATGTGCGCGGCGCTCTCGCAGGCGCGGCCCAGGTCGCGAGCGAGCGCTCGGATATAGGTTCCCTTGCTCACCGAGAACGCCACGGTCCACACGCACGTATCACCTTCGCCGCCCACGGCGATCAGGTCGGCGGCATAGACCTCGACGGGACGCGGAGGTAGGTCCACCGCATGGCCCTCGCGAGCAGACTTGTAGGCACGAACGCCATTGACCGAGATAGCCGAAAACGCCGGCGGCACCTGCATCTGCGGACCCAGCATGGAGGCCAATTGCTCACGCGCATAGGCAGGATCGCGGAGCTCGTTGGCAACAGCCACCGTGCGGACCGCCTCGCCCTCCGCATCATCGGTATTCGTCTCGGCGCCAAACGAAATATCGGCGACGTAGCTTTTGGTATCGAGCGTGAGCATGCCCAGCAGACGGGTGGCCTGACCCACGCCCACAACCATGACACCCGATGCCATGGGGTCGAGCGTACCGGCATGGCCGACGCGCCGCTCATGGAGGGCGCGTCGGCATTGCGAGACCACGTCATGGGACGTGCAGCCCACCGGCTTATCGACGGCGAGCAGCATATTCAATTGAGAAGGCGTTCGACGAGCCATGTACCATCCAATAAGTTAGAGCTCGACGGTCACCGAAGCGGGATCCTCCCCCACCAGCTCGGCCAGCATGGGAAGTGCCACGGCGAGCGTCTCGCGAATTGTTCCGTTGTTGGAAAAGCCGGCGGCGGCATGATGCCCGCCACCGCCAAAGTTGGCAGCAATCTCGGACACATCGAGGTCGCCCTTGGAGCGCAGGTTGCCACGCACCTTGGTATCGCCCTCAATGCCCTTTAAGAACATGCAGACCTCGACGCCCATCACCGAACGCACCACATCGACCAGGCCGTCGCACTCGTCCGAGGTGACACCGCAGGCCTCAAGGTCGCTCTGGTAGGCATAGCTATACGCCACGCGCCCATGCGCGACCGTCTTAATGCGACCCATGACAATGGACTTGAGGTGCAAAAACTCAACGCGCATGCTCTGGTAGACCTCGAGCGCAACGCGCGCCGGATCGGCACCGTGCGCCACCAGGCGCGAGGCCGCATGGAACGCGGCGGCATCGGCGTTTTGGTACTGAAAACGGCCGGTATCGGTAACCAAGCCACACAGCAGGCAGGTCGCAACGCCATCACGTGCGACAATGCCGCAATTGTCCAAAAAGCGGTCGATGATCATGGCGCAGGCCGCGGCATCGACGCGCCTCAGGCTCAGCTCGGCAAACTCCTCGCGCGCCGGATGATGATCGAAGCACACCACATGCTTGGAGCGACGAAGCACCTCGGCGGAATTATTGAGGCGCTCGACGACCGGTACGTCCACCGAGATGAACAGGTCAGGATTGCCGGCGTACGCAGATGCCGGCACCAGGCGATCGGAGCCTTCCATAAAGCGGTAAATGCGAGGAACCGGGTCATCGTCTGCCAGCAGCAGCGCAATGTCCTTGTTGGGGAAAAACTTCATGAGCGAAAGGCCCAGACCCAATACGGAGCCCAAGGCATCGCCATCGGGAGAAGTATGTCCCGAAATCGCAATGGAGGACGCACCCTCGATGAGCTCGAGGATGCGTCGCTGAATATCTGCAGACTCGCACGAGGCGAGGTCGGCGGAATTAGTCATCTAAAGCTGCCTCCTGGGCGGCATCCGCTATCGGATAGCCGTCCTCGTCCTTTTCGATCGCAAGCGTGGCGGGAACGTTTTCCAGCGCACGCGTGATGCGCTCGGCCTCATCGGTCGAGCGATCGATGCGAAAATCGAGCTCGGGCGTGACACGCCAATCGAGCGAGCGAGCCAACAGGCTGCGAATACGGCCCTTGGCGCTAGCGAGCGCCTCCATGACCTCGTCGTAGCGGCTCGCATCGCACGACACGTACACACGCGCGAACGAACGGTCCACCGCGACCTCGACCGCAGTCAAAGTAACCAGGTCGAGACGCGGATCGGAAACCTCAAAGAGCAGGATATAACCGAGCTTCTCGCGAAGCTGCTCGCCCAGACGGCGGGTTGCCTGCGTTTGCTTCATAGCGCTACCCCCTACTCGGTACGGGCAACCTGGTCGATGCGGTAACCCTCGATCTGGTCGCCGGGCTTGATGTCCTGGAAGTTCTCCAGACCAATGCCGCCTTCGGAACCGCTCTTGAGGCTCTTGGCCTCGTCCTTGTAGTGGCGCATCGAGGCGATCTTGCCGTTGAAGACCACGATGCCGTCGCGCACCAGACGCACGGAATCGGTCGCGGCGATCTCGCCCTCTTCGACGCGGACACCGGCGGCGATACCGACTTTGGGCACCTTGAAGGTGTCCAGGACAGTCGCGGTACCCGTGGCGACCTCGACCTCGGTGGGCTTGAGCATGCCGATACGGGCGGCGTCGAGCTCCTCGAGGCACTTGTAGATGACGTCGTAGCAACGGATCTCGACGCCCTCGCGCTCGGCGGCGGAGCGGGCCTTACCGTCGGGACGGACGCCAAAGCCGATGATGATGGCGTTGGAGGCGTCGGCCAGGACGACGTCGGTCTCGTTGATGGCACCGACAGCGGAGTGGATCGTGTTGATGCGGACCTCGGACTGATCCATCTTGTCGAGCGAGTCCTGAAGAGCCTCGATGGAACCCTGGACGTCGGCCTTGATGATCAGGTTGAGCTCCTTGACCTCGGCGTCGGCGATGGTCTCGAAGAGGTTCTCGAGCGTGACGTGCTTGACGCGGCTCTGCTCCTCGATACGGGCCTTGAGCGAACGTTCATCGGCCAGGGCGCGTGCCTCGCGCTCGTCCTCGAACACGCGGAACTCGTCACCGGCGTTGGGCACGGACTGCAGGCCCAAAATCTCGACAGCGTCGGAGGGACCGGCCTCGGTGACGGCGCGGCCCTTGGGGTCGAGCATGGCGCGGACGCGGCCGTAGGTAAGGCCGGCGACCAGCGTATCGCCCACGTGCAGGGTACCGCGGGTCACGAGCACGGTAGCGACCGATCCGCGGCCCTTGTCGAGCTTGGCCTCGAGGACGTTGCCCGAGGCAAAGGTGTCCGGGTTGGCCTTGAGCTCGAGTACGTCGGCCTGGAGCAGCACGGTCTCCAGAAGTTCGTCGATACCGATCTTCTGCTTGGCCGAGATGTTGACGAACATGTTCTGTCCGCCCCACTCCTCGGGGATGACTCCGTACTCGGTGAGCTCCTGACGCACACGGTCGGGGTTGGCGCCCGGCTTATCGATCTTGTTGACGGCGACGACGATGGGTACGCCGGCGGCCTTGGCGTGGTTGATCGACTCGACCGTCTGGGGCATGACGCCGTCGTCAGCGGCGACGATCAGGATGACGATGTCGGTCACCTTGGCGCCACGGGCACGCATAGCCGTAAAGGTGGCGTGACCCGGGGTATCGATAAAGGTGATCTTGCGGTCGTTGATCATGACCTGCGAAGCGCCGATGGCCTGCGTAATGCCGCCCGCCTCGCCGGCAGCAACGCCGGTGTGACGGATGGCGTCGAGCAGCGACGTCTTGCCGTGGTCGACGTGGCCCATGACGGTGACGACCGGGGCGCGCGGCTTAAGGTCGGCGGGATCGTCATAGAACGAGAAGGTGTTCTCCTCCTCGGGGGTGATGATCTTGATCTGACGGCCCAGGTCGTCGGCAACGAGCTCAACGAGGTCGTCGGACATGGACTGCGTCATGGTGAGCGGCGTACCCAGCAGGAACAGGCGCTTGATGATGTCGTTGGCCGGAACGTCGAGCGCCTCGGCAAGCTCCTGGACAGTAACGCCCTGGGAGACCTTGATGGCGTCGAGGTCCTCGGGGTTCACGCCCTGGGCCAGCGCCTCCTCTATCTTGCGCTCCTCCTGAGCCTTGGCAGCCTCGCGCTCGCGCTTCTCCTTGCGCTTCTTGCGGCGACCGGTGGACTCGCGAGAGGCCTCCTCGACGGCAGCACGAGCCTCCTCGAGCACCTTCTCGCGGCTGTACTCCTCGGCCTCGCGAGCCATGCGGCTGTAGTGGTCCTCTTCGTTGTTGTGACCGCCCTTGCGCTTCTTGCCCTTGCCCTGCTTATCGGGGTTGGGGAAGTCCATGCCGGCAGCGACGTTGTTGCTGGCGTTGGTGCGATGGCTGTGCGGACGGCTCTCGGAGGCGTTGCGCTCGGAATTGTTGTCGGAGGCGTTGCGATCGTTACGACGGCCACCGCGGCGGTCGTTGTTGCCGCCACGACGGTTACCGCGCTCGGCGGCGCGCTCGGCCTTGGCCTTGTCCTCGGCGTCCTTCTTCTCCTTGAGCACGGTCTCCTGTGCGGCAATCTGGTCGAGAAGCGAACGGAAGCGCGAACCGGAGTCGGAAGCGGGAACGGCGCGGCGCTGGGCCTCGCGGGCAGCCTCCTCCTTCTCGCGGGCAAGGCGCTCCTGCTCGGCCTTCTTCTTGGCCTCGGCCTCGGCGCGGGCAGCCTCCTCAGCAGCCTGGGCTGCGGCAAACTGGCGACGCTCCTCCTCGCGTGCCTTCTCGGCGGCGATGCGCTCGCGCTCGGCCTCGGCGGCGCGTGCGGCCTCCTCGGCGGCAGCTGCCTGCTCCTCGGCCTGCTTGGCGGCCTCGACTTCCTGAGCGCGGGCCTCGATCACCGAGGCGAGCTGCTTGCGGACCATAGCGACATAGGCGTCCTCCAAGGTGGAGGAAGCGGACTTAGCGGGAATCTTCATATCGGCGAGATGACCCATCAGTTCCTTGGAGGTCATGCCGAACTCTTTGGCCAGGGTGGACACACGGACTTTTGCCATATGACTTCACCTACCCTTTCTGGCACCTTGGGTGCCTAGAGACTGAACGAGCGTGTGAGACGCGCCGGGACCCGCCCGGCGCGACCGCGCGCTAGATCAGGTCCTCCGCATCATCGAAGGCGTCGGTGTCGTGGACACCGCAGAAACGGGAGCCGGGACGAGCCTGGTTGCGGCACTGGATGCCGTCCTCGGACACATACTCACAGCGGCGGACGTCCTCGTCCTCCTCGTCACCGATCAGGTCGGCGGCGGGCTCCTCGTGAACGGGAACGTTCTTGAGAATGTCGGCGGCAAGCGTCTCGGACTTGATGTCGATGTGCCAGCCGGTCAGGCGCGCAGCGAGACGGGCGTTCTGGCCCTCCTTGCCGATGGCGAGGGACAGCTGGTCGTCGGGCACGATGACACCGGCGTAAGCCTTCTCCTCGTCGATGAGGACGCGGGTGACCTTGGCGGGCGACAGGGCGTTGGCGACGTAGACGGCAGGATCGGCATCCCACAGGATGACGTCGACGCGCTCGCCACGGAGCTCGCCCACGACAGCGCGAACACGGCTGCCCTTGGGGCCGACGCAGGCGCCCACGGGATCCAGACGGTCGTCGAGCGAGTGGACGGCGACCTTGGAGCGCTGGCCGGGCTCACGGGCGATCGACTTGATCTGGACGGTGCCCTCATAGATCTCGGGCACCTCCTGCTCAAACAGACGACGCATGAGCTCGGGGTGGGTACGGGAGATGACAATCGGCGGACGGCTGTGCTCGCCACGAACCGGCTGCAGGTTGGAGTTGGGGTCGCGAACGTCGATGATCACGGCCTTGATGTGTTGATTGTGCAGGTAGCGCTCGCCCATCGGACGCTCATTGCGCTCGTTCTCGTAACGACGCTGATCGAAGTGCGGAAGCTCGGCCTCGACGCCCTCGCGGATCTTGACGATCGTGAAGTCGGGCGTGGACTGCAGCACGGTGCCGCTGATGAGGTCACCGATGCGGCCGGAGAACTCCTCGTAGATCTGCTCGCGGGCGGAGTTACGCACGATGGCGTTGATCTCTGCCTTGGCGTGCTGGGCGGCGATGCGGCTCGTGTTCTTGGGGGTGACGTCGATCTCCTCGAACTCGGTGAAGTTGCCCTCCTCGTCCATGGAATCGTCGATCGGCTCCAGGCGGTAGACGTAGATCTTGCCGGTGGTGCGGTCGATGGTCACCTTGGCGCCCCACTCAAGATGCAGGATCTCGGCATAGCTCTTGGCGAGCGACTGCTCCAGGCGGTCGATCAGGTAGAGCTGGTCGATGTGCTTCTCCTGGCAAAGCTCCATCAGGGCGGACATCATGTCGGATGCTGCCATCTTACTTTCCTTCCTTCGCGGGCTTGAAGTCGTAGGTGGGCTTCAACTTGCACTTTTTAACATCAGAAAAATCGAGGGCAACGGACTCGCCGTCCTCGAGCTCGAGGGTCACGTTCGTCTCGGTAGCGGCGGCAATCTTGCCGGCGTACTTGCGACGGCCCTCGGTGGCGGTGGAGGTGAGCTCACAGTTCTCGCCCACAAAGCGGGCAAAGTCGCACGGGCGGCGCAGCGGACGCGCCATGCCCGGGCTCGACACCTCGAGCGTATAGCTCGAAGAGATGGGATCGAGCTCCTCAATCACATCGCCGACCCACTTGGTGTTGGCCGTGACGTCGTTGAGCGACAGGCTCTGACCCTCGGCACCCTCGATACGCACGCGCACGCAGGGGGCCTTGGTGGCACCCACGAGCTCGACGTCGACGATGTCGACATCGTGCTGGGGAGCGACGGCCTCGAGCGCGTCGATGATCGCCTGCTCGGTCTTGGTCTTGACCATTGCGGCACCTCCATCCATACAAAAAAGAAGCGGGGCCGAAACCCCACTTCTTTCAATTACAACTTCATTTGCAAGCAAACTATACCAATAGCTGCGGAAACGTGCAAGCACAGTACGAATCTGCAGGTCAGCGTGCGCACAGCTTCTCCACAAGAATAGGACAATTGACCGCAGACATCAGGGCAGGTACATGAAAAACGAGGGACGACCCAATCGGATCGCCCCTCGTCTTTTATGCGTCAGTTAAGCGCGCAATGCTTACTTGACCACCAGGTTGACCAGCTTGCCGGGCACGCAGATGGCCTTGACGACCGTCTTGCCGTCGAGCCACTTGGCGACGGCGGTCTCGGCGGCAGCCTGCATTTCCTCGTTGGAGGCATCGCGGGCAACGTCGACGCGACCGCGGACCTTGCCGAGCACCTGGACCACGATCTGCACCGTGTCCTCAACGGACTCGGCCAGGTCAAACTCGGGCCAGGCGGCGGTGTAGGCGTTGCCCTCGCAGCCAAGCGCCTCGTGCCACAGCTCGTCGGCCCAGAACGGGCAGATGGGGGCAAGGACGCTCACGATATCCTTAGCCACGCCGTAGCACAGCGCCTTGTCGCGGGCGGTACCCTCGGTGGCGTTGAGGTAGGCGCTCGCCGCGTTGACGAGCTCCATGACGGCCGAGATGGCGGTGTTGAACTGGCCGCGATCGAAGTCCTCGGTGCACTTGGCGATGGTGCGGTGACGCTCGCGATAGAGCTTCATCGCAACCTCGTCGAGTGCGGACTTGTCGAAGGCCACGTTGGCATCGCCGGACTGGACGAGCTGCCAAACGATACGCCAGGCGCGCTTGATAAAGCGGTTGGCGCCCTCGACGGCCTTAGGATCCCAGTCGAAGTCCTTCTCGGGCGGGGCGATAAACAGGATCGCCAAACGCATGGTGTCGGCACCGTAGGGCTCGATAACCGAGCTCGGGGGCACGACATTGCCCTTGGACTTGGACATGGTGTCGCCGTTCTCGTCCTTGACCATGCCCTGGCACAGCAGGTTGGTGAAGGGCTCGTCCACGCTCAGCAGGCCAAGGTCGCGCAGTGCCTTGGTAAAGAAGCGGCTGTAGAGCAGGTGCAGAATGGCGTGCTCGATGCCGCCGATGTAGTTATCGACGGGCATCCAACGGTCGGCGGCCTCACGGGAGAAGGGCAGCTCGGTGTTGTGCGGATCGGTATAGCGCAGGTAATACCAGCTGGAGCAGGTGAAGGTGTCCATGGTATCGGTCTCGCGCTTGGCCGGGCGACCGCAGACCGGGCAGGTGGTCTCGTAGAACTCCTTGCACTCGGCGAGGGTCTCGCCGGCACCCAGGTCCAGGTTCTCGGGCAGCGTCACCGGTAGCTGATCCTCGGGCACGGGCACAATGCCGCAGTGCTCGCAGTGGATGGCCGGGATGGGGTTGCCCCAATAGCGCTGACGGGAAATGAGCCAGTCGCGCAGACGGAACTCGACCTTGCGACGACCGCAGCCCATGGCCTCGAGGTCGGCCACGATCGCAGCCTCGCCCTCGGAGTGCTTGCCGCCGCGCATGCCGGTGTACTTGCCGGACTGGACGAGCGTGCCCTCGGCAGCGTGGGCGCAATCCCAGTCGACGGTCTCGGCATGGAAGGTATCGATGGTCTCGCCGCTGGCCTCGACGGCGGCGCGATCGTCATCGTCCAGGATGATCGGCACGATCGGCAGGTCGTACTTACGGGCAAACTCAAAGTCGCGCTGGTCGCCACAGGGAACGGCCATGACGGCACCGGTACCGTAGTCGGCAACGACATAATCGGCAACCCACACGGGGACCTTCTCGCCGTTGACGGGGTTTACCACATAGCGGCCCGTGAAGGCACCGTGCTTCTCGAGGGTGCCCTGGGCACGCTCGACGGCAGAGATATGCTTGGAGTCCTCGACGATCTTGGTGACGGCCTCCTCGTACTCCGTGCCCTCGACGAGCTCGTGCAGGCCGGCGTACTCGGGAGCCAGGACAAAGAAGGAGACGCCAAAAAGGGTATCGGCACGCGTGGTGAAGACGGTGATCTTGCCCTCATCGCCCTCGATGGACTCGCCATCCTGGTCGCACAGGGTAAAGTCGACCTCGGCGCCCTCGGAGCGACCGATCCAGTTGGCCTGCATCTGCTTGACGCGCTCGGGCCAGCCGGGGAGCTTCTCCAGGTCGTCGAGCAGCTCCTGAGAGTACTCGGTGATCTTGAAGTACCACTGCTCCAGGTCGCGCTTCTCGGGCTCGGTGCCGCAGCGCCAGCACTTACCTTCGGTGACCTGCTCGTTGGCCAGAACGGTCTTGCAGTTAGGACACCAGTTGACCGGGTTCTTCTTGCGGTAGACCAGACCCTTTTCCCACAGCTTCTCAAAGATCCACTGACCCCAGCGGTAGTAGTCGGGGCTGCAGGTCTTGACCATGCGATCCAGATCGTAGGAGAAGCCCATGCGCTTCATCGTGGCGAGCGCCTGGTCCATGTTCTTATACGTCCAGGCAGCAGCCTGCGTGTTGTGCTTGATGGCGGCGTTCTCGGCGGGCAGGCCAAAGGCGTCAAAGCCAATGGGGTGCAGCACGTCGTAGCCGCGCATGCGGGCCTGACGGGCCATGGCATCGCCGATGGTATAGTTGCGCGCGTGGCCCATGTGCAGGTCGCCCGACGGATACGGGAACATCTCGAGCACGTACTTCTTGGGCTTGCTGTCGTCGGTGTCGACGGCAAAGAGATTGGAATCCTCCCAGGCCTTCATCCACCTGGACTCAATGGCCTGCGCGTCGTAGGCAGGGATCTCGTCCTTATGATCTGTGCAATCGCACATATCAGCTCCTTTGTTAGCTGGGTTGGGGCGGGGCGTTCTTACCT
>CANNPG010000013.1:0-14143 GCA_947507375.1 uncultured Collinsella sp.
CCTTCGTAGGTAAAGAGTGCAAGACGGTCTACATCGGGGCCGTAGTCGCGGTAGTAATCGTTGTTACCCAGTACGGCCCGCACGGGGGCGATGGTGCATAGGTGCTCGTAGTCCATCTCTGACGTGAGGTCGCCGGCGTGGATAATCAGGTCTGCGCCCTCAAGCTCATCCAAGAGCGCAGGCGATAAATAGCCGTGGGTGTCCGAGATGATGTCGATGCGCTTGGCGCTTGCACTGTTCATGGGATCCCTTCCGCAAAAAACGATTCGGCAGATACATACAAAAAGGCCCCACGGCTCCGCAGACGATGGGTCTACAGGGCTGCGGGGCCAGTGTGCTAGAGACTCAGGGCCTTCTTAAGCGGCACGACGCGGCGGCGCGAAACCGGCACGCGTTCGTCGACGCCCGTAATGCCCAGCTGGATGGCACCCGAGGGCACCGTCTCGACATCCGTGACGCACGCCAAGTTGACGATATAGCGGCGGTGAACACGGAAGAAGCCAAAATCGCAGAGCTTGGCCTCAAACTGCGCCAGCGAGGTCGTCGACAAAAAGCGATCATCGACGGTATAGATGCAGGAGTAATCGTCCTTGGCCATGATAAAGCGAATGTCGTCCACGGGAATGAGCACCTTGCGGCCGCCCTTTTCCACCGGGATACGCTCGATGGTCACCTTGCTGTCCGTAACCGGCTTGGTGCGTTGCATGACCTTCTCGATCGCGCGATCCAAGCGAGCTTCCTCGACCGGCTTCATCAGATAATCGACGGCATCCACGTCGAATGCCTCGACCGCATGGTCACTATACGCAGTCACAAACACGATCGCCGGCGGATTTTTGAGCTTATGCAGCGCCTCGGCAAGTTGCAGGCCCGAGGCACCGGGCATCGAGATATCGAGAAACACGACATCCACGCGACTTTCCATAAGCATCTCGATGGCGGAGCGGACACTCGACGCCTCCGTGATCGTGCCGATCTTGCCCGTTTGCTCGAGCAGGAAGCGAAGCTCCGAGCGAGCCGGCGCCTCATCATCCACAATCATCGCACGCAGCATAGGGATAAAACCTTTCGTCAACTAACTACGCCGGGCATCCGCCGCATGACGTTGAGCCCGTAGCCTTTTATTTTACTCTTGAATGTCAAAGATGCTCTCTGACAAATCAAGATGAAGGAGCACTTTGGTGCCCTTGCCCGGCGCCGATTCGACACGCGTATAGGAGTGCGGCCCATAAAAGCGATGGATGCGCTCCGAAATATTGTGCATGGCCACACCGGCGCCGCCACCCTGGGGAGAGCTGGCGTCGGGACGGGCAGAGCGCTCGTCAAACAGTCTGGCGGCGGTACCCTCATCCATGCCCACGCCATTATCGGCCACGGCAATCAAGATTGCATCCTCGCCGTCTTGGTGAACGGTCACGTCGATCCTCAGGGCGTCGTCATCGCCCATACCATGACGTACGGCGTTCTCGACAATCGGCTGGATCACGAACGCCGGCACCAGCGTATCTTCCACATCCTCGGACACATCGAACGTCGCAAGCACGCGGTCCTCGCCAAAGCGGGCCTTCTCAAAGGTAAGGTAGCGCTTGGTCTGTGCAACCTCGCGCGAGACCGGAATGAGCGATCCCGAGTTGTCGAGCGTGGCACGATAGAACGATGAGAACTCACGAAGCAGTTCGCGGGCCCGCAGCGGGTCGGTGCGCGTAAACGATGCAATGGTGTTCAGCGTGTTGAACAGGAAGTGCGGGTTAATCTGCGCCTGCAGCGCACGCACCTCAGCGCGCGCTGTGAGTTCCTTTTGCACCTCGAGCTCGTGGATGGCGAGCTGCGTGGACAAGATCTCGGCAAAGCCCGAGGCAAGCGCGTACTGGGTACGGTCGACGGCGCGCGGGGTCTTGTAGTAGAACTTGAGCGTGCCGACGGTACGATCGCCCACCTTGATGGGGGCGATAATGCCGGCGGGGACTTGGTTGTGCGAGCCATCCGAGCCCACGACATCCACCATACGGTTGAACGACTGCACGATGCCATGTTCGATAACGTAGCGTGTGGCAAGCGTGTGGATGGGAGAATCTGGCAGTAGTTTTTCCTCAAACTCGCCTGCGCAGGCCAACACGTTGCCCTCGTCGGTGATGGCCACCGTCATGGCGCGCGTCTCGGGCAAAATGCGCCGGCACACCAAACGCGCCGACTCCTGCGTCAGACCGCCCTTAATGTCCTCAAGCATGGCCGAGGCCACCGAGAGCGTTTCCTCGGTGTACTGGGAGCGCACCGAATCGGGATTGAGCGTCAAAAAGATAAAGATGCACAGAAAGATGCACAGCAGCGCGCAGGCAATCACCGTGGCGATCGGCTCGATACCGGTCACCAAGGCAAAAATAAAGTACACCAGCACGCAAATGGCGCAGGCAACGGCAATGATGCGAAAGATTGATATTGAACTATCGCGCTGGGCACGGCGGTCGATCATTCGGCCCCCTCCAGGATACTGATCAGTTGTGCGTCACGCCAAAGCCCGTCCATGATCTTGGGCCAAAAGCTCTGGAAACGCAGGTAGCTTGCAGCGTTTTGGCACGCATAGGCCTTTGCCTCGCCGATACCATGGCGCCAAATGCGCAGGTAGCCCTCATGCTCGCGGGTAAACACGCTGCGGACCATAGCGGTCTTGCGCACGCGGTCGTCGAGCTCGCGCGAAATCCACGGGCCCGGGTAGGGCATGAGTGATGCCGCCGTAACGGGAATGAGCTCCTTTTGATGCGCGGCGAATGTCAACTTGGCCCGTTCGTAGTACCAACGGTATACATCCTGCATAAAGCGCGGTGAGCGCTTTTCGGACTCCGGAGGCAGATGGCGCACGGTCCACTCGTTATCGAACCACACGTCGTAGCCAAACATGCGCATGTTAAAGAGGTAATCCAAGTCCTCGCCGCGGGTGATAAACGGGTCAAAGGCCACACGCGTAAAGGCGCGGGCGTGCAGGGCCATCAGGCCGCCGCACACGTAGTTGGAGCGTGAGATGCGGGTGCCCGAGAGCGCCTTTTTCATCCAACGGTTGAACTCGATGCGCTTGGTCCACCAACGATGGCAGATGCCCGCCTTGTCCGTGGGAGCCAGCGGCGAGCCGTCGCGATCGTAGAAATAACCGCTCTTGACCAAGATCGGCAAGCCCTGACGTGTCTGCTGCCCCAACGCATAGGTCGCGCGCTTCATAAAGTCGGCGTCGATGACAGTCTCATCGTCATCCAAAAAGATAACCGCGTCATGCCCCAGCACAGCGGCACAGGCTAGCCCCATGTTGCGGATGGCACCGTAGCCTCGCAGGCTCACGCACTCGCCCGAACCCTTGGGCGCGATCTGAGCAACCCGGTCTGCGATGCGCGAGGCCTGGGTGTTGGTGACAACGGTGACCTTGAGCGTGGGATGCGCGTCGACAATCTCGTGCACGCGCAGCGACACATCCGCTGTGGCAGAAACGGGACAGACCACCAAAAGGATGATGCGCGGGATGTCACGTACCTGCTCAAGCGAGGCCAGGCAGCGGTCGAGTTCGGGATTGTCGGCGTTGAGTCGCGTCGAATGGTCATAGGTGCCAGGGGCGTTTGCGCAAGCGTCATCGCCCGCCCAATACGTTGGAATCACGACCGTGGCGTTCATGCCTTACCCTCCCTGCAACACAAAAACGGGACGCCGCCAAACACAGGCGACGCCCCGCGACCTAGCTGATTCCATCATACCCACTTGGGCAAATCATTGCTCGCAAGTCGCAATGTTTATTGCGGATAACCCCAAAAGAGTACCGTGGACAGGCACAATAGCCGCTCGCTCCTATGCGGCATGCTCTGCCGCCCGAGTCATGCGGGACAGGCGGACCAGCAGCATAAAGCCAACGATCAGCAGCACGCCAATGGAAAGGACGCCCAGCGACGGGTTGCCGGTCAGCGAGGTGACGACCGACACTAGGAAAGTGCCCATGACGCTTGCATAGCGACCGAAGATGTCAAAGAAGCCGTAGTACTCGTTGGACTTTTCCTTGGGGATAATGCGGCCAAAGTAGCTACGGCTAAGCGCCTGCACGCCGCCCTGGAACAGGCCGACCATAATGGCAAGCACCCAAAACTCAAAGGCGGTCTTTAGGAAGAACGCGGCGAACAGCACAATGCCCATATAGGCGGCGACTGCCACCAAGATCATGTTGAGCGTGCCCACGCGGCCGGCGAGCTTGCCGTAGATGATGGCGGACGGAAAGGCCACGAACTGCGTAACGAGCAGCGCCAGGACCAACTGGGTCGAATCGATGCCCAAGGCCGATCCGTAGCTGGTTGCCATGGAAATGACCGTGTGCACACCGTCGATATAGAAGAAGAACGCGATCATGTAGACCAGCACGGTCTTGTTGTGGGCGATCTCGCGCATGGTGTGTCCGACCTCGGAGAACACACCGCCCACGATGTGGCCGATAGTGTCCTCGGGACCGCGCTCGCGACCGTACTTTTGCTTATAGGTGCGAATGAGCGGCAGGGTAAAGATGAGCCACCAGGCACCAGTGATGATAAACGACAGACGCGTTGCCAGCATGGTAGGGACGCCAAGAGCGGGGCCACCCATGATGAGCGCCAGGCAGATGACGAACGGCACGGTGGAACCGATGTAGCCCCAGGCATAACCCGAGCTGGACACGGCGTCCATGCGCTCGTCGGTGGTAATGTCGGGCAGCATGGCGTCGTAGAACGTCATAGAAGAATTAAGGCCGATGGTGCACAGCACGTACACGGTCAAAAATGCCATGGCGGACATTGGGATAGCCTGCGCCAGGCAAAGCACCAGGCCCGTGAGGAAGAAGCCCAAGAAGAACTTGATCTTGTTGCCGGCGTAGTCGGCAAGCGCGCCCAGAATGGGCATGAGCATGGCGATGACCAGCGAGGCGATCGTCTGCGCATTGCCCCAGGCGACCACCAGGTCGGCCGAAGAAGCGCCGGTATTGATGGCGTTAAAGTAAATGGGCACCACCGAGGTATTGAGCAGCACGAGGGCCGAATTGCCCACATCATACATAACCCAGTTACGCTCGAGCTTGGTGTATTTCATGGACAGGGACCCTTCGTATTCGCCCGATATGCAGTTAGTTCATCGTACCCCAATTGTCCAGAACCGCCGGTAAGGATTCGGCAAAGGGGCACGCACGGGCCCTATTCCTCGCGGTCGAACTCCTCATCGGCTTCGAGCACGCGACCGCTGTAGTTGACGTGACTGGTCACGGCATCCATGTCACCGGTCTCGATAAAACGTGCGACCGTGCACTCGTAATCGACCAGCGCGCGATCAAAGACCTCGGGGAAACTCTCGTTCGAGACCTCGTCGGTAAAGGGATTCTTCCATGTCAGATGGCCCAGGTTGCCGGTGCGCTCGGGCAGCTCCGTCGTCACGCGATGGGCAAGGCCGTCGAGCAGCGAGTAGTCGTGCACCAAGCCCTCAACCAGCGAGATCGCGCGCGTCTTTACGGAGCCGGCCGGCTCAATCGCGCGGTAAAGTCGCTGCATATTGGCAACGGCAGCACCGTACTCCCCCGCCGGAATGTCAATGCCGTACACGCGTCCGGCAACATAGCTCATCAGCACGCCGGCCACGCGATTGATGCGATCGGTGGTGACGATCTCGCCCGCCGGCGGGTAATCGTCGACCGTAGCGCCGGCGCGTTTAAGCTGCAGCATCAGTACATCCAGGTCGCTCTCGATCACGGCATGAACCTGACTGCTCGAATCCTCAAGCTCTGAGTCGGATTCCACGATGCCAAACTGCTGCTCATAGACAAAGGGATGGGCGTTGCGGTCGAGCACGTAATGAGACAGCAGGCCCAGCGCAAAAGCGCGACCCAAGCTGGCGTCGCGCGGCAGCAGATGCGACACGCCGTCGCGCAGGCACGCGAACTGGCGAGACATGCGCGACCGATGCATGACCTGCGCCAGCAGCGTGCAGTCGGAAACACGCGGTGTCAGAATGTGAAAGAAAAACGGGTCGGGGCCTTGGTTGCCCAAGATAAAGGCAATGCGCTCTTCATCGGACGTGATGACGCCCTGCGGAAGACGGTCGATGCTTTCCTCGCCAAACAGATGATGGGTGATAAGCGCGGGCATAATGATCCTTTCGATTTCATTCGATGCCACCCATTATGCCCACCGCGCGCCCATGCCAAACCTGCGATGGTAAACGACGGCACGCAAGCCTCTTACGCAAGCCCCAGGTGCGACTTGACCTCGGCGGCACGACGACGGGACACCGGTACCGTCGAGTTCACGCGGTCGAGCCTGAGCTCCATCAACCCCGTGGAGCCAATCTCAACATTGTGCACGTCTTCCAAATTGACCAGGTAGCTGCGATGAACGCGAATAAAGCCCTCGGAGTCCAAGCGACGCTCGAGCGAAGAGATCGACTCATTGATCAGGTACGTTCCCTCGGCGCAGACGGCGTTGCAAAAATCGGCGCGCGCCTCAAAGTAGCAGACATCTGCGGCGGGAATGAACACCTTTTTGCCCCCGCGGTCCACCGTCAGACGCAAAGGCTGGCGCGGAGCATGGATAACACGACGGGCACCCAAGGCTGCCTCGATCTTGTCGAGTGCCTTTGACAGGCGTGCGTCCTCGACCGGCTTGACGACATAGTCGACCGCATCGAGGTTATACGCATCAGCGGCAAATTCGGCAAACGCCGTCACAAACACAACCACCGGCGGCGTCTTTAGGTTCTGCAGAGTCTCGGCAAGCTCAATTCCCGAGCGACCGGGCATGGTAATGTCTAAAAACAACACGTCGGGCTTGTTCGACAGAATCGACTCCACGGCTTCGGTGACATTGCCCGCCTCGGCAATCTGACCCACACGCGTATCCTTTTCCAACAGATAGCGTAGCTCAGCCCTAATGGGAGGCTCGTCATCAACCACCAAGATGTTCCAGCCTTCGGACATATGTGCTTCCCCTCTTTTTCTCTCAATCCAACCGCGTGCTACGCCGTCAACGGCGCCGGCTCATGCGGCTCGCCGTTCAGCTCGACGATGACCTGCGTTCCCACGCCCTCCTGGGACTTCACACGCATGCCGGAATCTTCTCCGTAAAAGAAATGGATGCGCTGAAGCACGTTGAAGAGTGCCAGGCCGCAGCCTCGCTTGACGGAGCCGTCGGCGGTAATGCTCTCGGGCTCCTCCAAGCGATGCTGCTCAAACAGATGCGCGCAGACCTCTTCGCTCATACCGATGCCATCGTCCTCGACGATGATCTCCAAACCGTCATCGGTCTCGAAAGCCCTAACATGAATAGAAAGCGGCTCGGTCTCGCGCTGCGCGTGCTTGATGCAGTTTTCGAGCAACGGCTGCAAGATAAACGGCGGCACCATGCAATCGCGCACCTCAAAGTCGATATCGACCGAGACGCGCAGACGGCCGTCGCCATACCGGGCCTGCATAAGATTGATATAGCGAGTACCCTGTTCCACCTCGTGCTCGAGCGTGGTGAGCGTATCGGAATCAGAAAGCGTCTGACGGTAGTAATTGGAAAAGTCGATCAGCAGCGATCGCGCCTTGTCGGGCTCGGTACGTACGAGCGACACGATGGTGCTGATGGTATTGAATAGAAAATGAGGATCGACCTGCGATTGCAAGGCGCGCAGCTCCACGCGGGCCGTAAGCTCGTCCTGGCGCTCGAGCTCAAAGCTCGCAAGCTGCGTGGAAATGAGGTCGGCAAAGCCCGAGGCAAGCGCCGTCTGGCGCATATCGATGCTGCTCAGACGGGGATAATACAGCTCGAGCGTGCCCACGCAATGCCCACGCACGGTAAGCGGTGCGACAATACCGGCGCGCAGGCGCGGAAAGTAGCCACCCGTCTCGGTCGAGGCATCGCGCGAGAACACGCTTTGCTCACCGCTGTTGATCACGTTGAGCGTAGTCCGCAGCACCACCGGGGTGCCCGCGGGGCATTTTGCCGAGTCCTCGCCCCAGCTTGCCAACACCTGCTTGCCGTCGGTAAAGCAGATGGCAGAGGCGATAGTTTCGGACAGGATGATCTTAGAGGCGCCTAGGGCAGCTTCGGGCGTAAGGCCGCGCGACGTGTAGGCGAATATTTTTGAAGCGATGGCGAGCGTGCGGTCGGTTGCGCTCGATGTGAGGTCGTCGGGAACGACAAAGACGTACGAGAAGAAGAAGCACAGCATGACCAAGCCGGCAATGACGACAACGGCCGGAACGGGATTGGGATTATCGGTTAGATCCCAGATGAGCAGCAGGATAAGCAGCGGAACGACAATACCGAGCAAGATGGCTTGAACCACATGCTGAGCGGTACGAAAGACCTTGGTAGAGTTGTAGCTCTTGCCCAGAATCAGCCTATTGAGATCCACCGTCATCTCCTTCTTACTGACGCACCCCATAGCAATAAAGAGGGCCGCAAGCGACCCTCTCCATTGCATTATGCAATCAAATACTGTGTTTTACATCAAGCCATCGATGAACGGTAGCTTAGGCGCTGTACTTGTTTGCCTCGCCGAAGGTGCCGGCCTCGACAATCCAGCCGTCCTTCATGATGACGTCCATGTTGTCGGTGTTGAGCACGTGGATGTCGGCGGCGACGTCACCGTTGACGACCAGCAGGTCGGCGCACTTGCCGGCCTCGATGGAACCGGTCTCGTCCTCGATGTGGCACATCTTGGCACCATTGAGGGTGGCGCAGGTGATGGTCTCGACCGGGGTGAAGCCGATCTTGTCGACGAACTCGTACATCTCTTCAATGGAGCAGGTGCCGTACGGGGTGACGAAGGAGAAGGAGTCGGAGCCGATCGTCATGACGACGCCGCGCTTCTTGGCCTCGCGCAGGCAGTCGTAGTTGCGCTGCAGCTCCTTCTCGACCAGGGTGCCCTCGTACTTGTCGTGCAGCTCGGGGACGTAAACGGGCGGATAGGTGGCGTACCAGGTGGGCAGGAAGGCGATCGTCGGGGTGAAGAAGGTGCCCTGCTCGGCCATGAGGTCCATGGTACGCTCATCGATATCGAAGCCGTGAATCAGCTGCTCGCAGCCAAAGCGAACGGAATCGTAGGCAGCGGCGTGGTTGTTATAGCAGTGGCTCCACACGGGGATGCCGACCATCTTGGCCTCTTCGACCACGGCCTGAATCTCCTCGGAGCAGTAGTGCTGGTCGCGGCCGGAGTCCCAGCGCCAGATGCCGCCACCGGTAGCCCAGATCTTGATGGCATCGGGGTTCTCGCGCAGGCGACGACGGACGGCCTTGCGCAGATCCCAAGGACCGTCGACCTGATCGCCCCAGGGGTGCGATTCCTTGTTGAGCTCCTGGCTGCAGTGGTGGGAGTCGCCGTGGCCGGCAACGCGGCAGAAGCCAAGGCCGGTGGCCAGAACGCGCGGGCCCTTGAAGACGCCCTTGTCGATGCAGTCACGGATCTGGATACCAAAGCGGCCGATCTCGCAGACGGTGGTGAGGCCGTGGGTGAGGCAGTCGTAGGCCTGCTTGACGGCGACGGCCTGCTTCTCGAGGAGCGGCTGCATGACCCAGTCGGTGTCATCGTCGGTCAAGTTGCCCGAGAAGTGCAGGTGGGTGTCGATCAGGCCGGGAAGGACGGTCTTGCCGGCGGCGTCGATGACCTCAACGCCCTCGGGAAGGTCCTGCATGGCACCGGCGTACTCGATCTTGCCGTTGTCGTCGACGAGAACGAGGGAGTTCTCGACCGGCTCGGCGCCGGTACCGTCGATGAGCTTGCCGCCAACGATTGCATACTTAGTGGACATGGTTCCTCCTTATGGATCCATATAGTGGGCGAGGCCGTGTTGGGTTAAGGCCTCACAAAGCTACCCAAGTGGCGCCGGGTTCGGTGCGCGGAAGAGAGGGTCCCGCGCACCTGATCCGCCCCGGCTCGGCGTTACTTTTTGCGGGAATTGGTGAAGGCCATGAGAGCCAGGCCGACGGCCAGCCAGCCGATCACGATGCTCCACTCCACCATGTTGAGAGAGGCGGGAGAGAACGGAATCACGAGCAGGCCGATGATGATAGCGCAGGCAGCGATAGCGAGGCCGATGCCAAACTTGCCGCCGGGCACCTCGTAGGGACGAGGCAGGTCGGGCTCGGTGAAGCGCATGCGCAGGCAAGCGAGGGCGACCATGCCGCAGGAGAAGATGAAGGCGAGAGCCGACACGTTGGTCAGAGGGATGAGCATGTTCTTGCCCAGGAACGGACCGACGACGGTGATGACACCCAGGACGACGCAGGCGAGCTTGGGGGCGCCGGACTTGGGGTCGACCTCGGCGAACTGCTCGGGCAGCTGGCCCTTGCGGCCCATGGCGAGCATGATGCGGCTCGTGGCGCCGTAGAAGGAGTTCATCGGGCCCATGGGTCCAAGCGTGGCGATGACGAGCATGGCCAAGTACAGGAGCATGTTGATGCCCTTGAGGCAGGCGAGCGCGGGAACCGGGCTCTTAACGAACTCATGCCAGTCGAGGATGGTGCCGAACGAGTAGATGCAGACCATGTAGAAGCCGCCAGCGGCCAGCAGAGCCAGGGAGATGATCTTGCCGAACTTGTTCCAGTTGAGGCCCTCGGCTGCTTCCTCAGCCTGCTGAGGAATGGTGTCGAAGCCAGCGTAGAAGAACGGGGTCAGAACCAGGACCGACACGATGCCGGCAAACAGGCTGGTGCTCTCGGTAGCGGCCTTGCCGCCGCCAGCGCCGGTGACCTGGGAGAACACGGGCATGGCATTGTCCGGCGAGCCGGTGAACAGCGAGACGCCCATGGCGAGCAGCATGCCGCAGAGCAGGGCCTTGGTCAGGAAGGCCTGGAGCTTGGCAGCCGAGCTGGCACCGCGGAAATTGAGGAAGATGACGTAGACTGCAAAGCCGAGCGCGATCAGCGTCGGGAACAGGTAAACGTCGGCCCCCAGGATGGTGTAGAGCTTGACGGCGCGCAGCCACTCAAGGCCGGGCAGGCTGCCGAACATTTCGGACACGAGGGTCGAAATGGCGATGGCCTCCCACGGGCACAGGATGCCGTTGCCCAGGGCCAAAAGCCATCCGGTGATGTAGCTCAGCGTACGGCCAAAGCTACGATCGACATACTCGACAATGCCGCCCGAGATGGGGATAGCAGCCGTGAGCTCACCGAAAACAGCTCCGACGGGCACGAGGAAGATTGCACCCAAGAGGAATGCGATCATAGCGGGAACGGGACCGCCGCCCACGACCATCCAGTCGCCGACCTGCAGAACCCAACCGGTACCGATGATGGCACCGAAGCCGATGGTGAAGAAGTTCCAGAGCGAAAGCGTTTTCTTCATGCCGCCGTTATCCTCGACTGCAACTTCTGCGTTCTTGTCCGCCATTGTTCCCCTCCTTTCCTGTTTGACGCCCTTGGCGTCACCCCTTGCGCGGTCCGTTTTGCCGCGCGCTTTTATTCCATGGCTTTAAGATACGGCCTTGGCGCAGCAGCGCCGCTCGCAGCTCGACCGAAGGCAGAATTGCAAAACGAGCGGCACCGTTTTTGGGACGAACGGCGGGAGACGTCATTCGTCTTGGACGCTTTCATCTTGTCTGCTTTTGAATACCTGTTGCCGTGACGCTTGGCGCGCGGCGCGGCAACGTTCATACCATTTGTCAGGCTTTTGGCGCACATACCCATGTGTCGTGCATCTTTTTATGTAGGATAGACAAGTTACACATGAGGCAAGGTGATTCGAATGGCATACGGATACAATGACGGCGACCAACGGCCACAAAGCGTGCGCCTTGCCGGCCGCACCACGCCAACGCCCAGAAGCACCTCCGACAACGACAGCCCGCAGCGCCCCCAAGAGCAGCCCGGGGCTTCTTCGCGGCAACAAAGCCGTACCGTGCAGCAGTCAGACCGCGTGAGTACGAGCACACGCCAACGCCAGACCGACACATCGCAGCCACGCCGCTACGATCGCCGTAAGACCGACTACTACGTCAAGCGCTCCTTTTCGCGACCTCAACGCGATCGCGGCAATTCCGCCCCTCACCCTGCGTCGCACGCCACAAGTCACGCGCTTCCGGCCCGCCGCCTACGCCTTACGCTTTGCTCCATCGCCGCCTGCCTCGTCTTTGTGTTTTTGGGATCCTGTATCTCCCACGGATCAGCCGGTCTTGAGCCCACAGCCGAAGACAAGCTGCTTAAAGCTCCCGTCGCGCCCGGTTACTCCTTTGCGTTCTCGACCCCACGCTCGCAATGGCAGGCCGGCACCATGCCCCACATCTACCAAATTGACCCCGCATGGTCGGAGCTGCCCTATGCCGGTGGCACTATTCGCGAAAACGCTTGCGGTCCTACCTGCCTCACCATGGTCTATATCTTTAAGACCGGCCATACCGATAAGACGCCGGTCGATATATGCGCACTGGCCGAAGCCGGCAACTACGCCCCCACCGGTGCCACCGAGTGGTCGTTTATGACAGGCGGTGCGTGGCAGCTGGGGCTCAACGGAACACAGCTCTATAACGATCGTGAATCGATTGCCCAAGCACTTCGCTCGGGTGCGCCCGTCATCGCCGCAGTGCGCCCCGGTACGTTTACCAACGTAGGCCACTACATCGTGCTCTACGGCATCGACGATGCCAACCAGATTGGCGTCTACGACCCCAACTCGGCCAGCCGCAGCGCCCGCCGCTGGGGCGTCGTAGAGGTCCTCAACGAAGTCGAAGCCATGTGGGCCTACTACTAGTCATTGGGCACTCATTGGGGACAGGACACTCATTGGGGACAGACTTAAATGAGTACCTGGGAAACTGTGCCCCGCTTTGGACACTCATTGTGGGATGCGCTTTCCGCAGTTGATCGGTGCCACGCATTTAAGTCTGTCCCCAATGACCAGCCCTAGACTGCCGGCAGGAAAGGAACGTCCCTAAGTGCCGGGTTGAAACAAAAGCCCCGCAGCCGGAGCGGACTGCGGGGCTCATGAAGAGAGGCTAGTTTGTGGGCGCTTTGCCTGGCGCCCACGAGAGAGTCAACAGAGTAGAGACTACTCGTGGATGCGGGTACCGGAGAGGCCGGCCATGGTCTCGGCGGCCTTGTCTAGAGCGCCGATGATGCAGGTGCGGCCCTTGCGAGAACGCGCGAACTTGATGGCAGCGCGAACCTTGGGCTCCATGGAACCCTTGCCGAACTGGCCCTCGTCGGCCAGGCGCTCGGCCTCGTCGGCGGTGAGGTCCTCGAGCTCCTCCTGGTTGGGCTTGCCAAAGTTGATGGCGACATGCTCAACGGCGGTCAGCAGGAACAGAACGTCGGCGTCGCAGTCCTCGGCCAGCAGCTCGCCGCCCAGGTCCTTGTCGATGACGGCGGGAACGCCCTTGTAGCAGCCCTTGTTCTCGTAGTCGCGGACGACGGGGATGCCGCCGCCACCGCAGGCGATGACGATGAACTCGTTGTCGAGCAGGTTGAGGATGGAGTCAGCCTCGACGATCTTCTTGGGATCGGGGGAAGCGACGACGCGACGCCAGCCGCGGCCGGAATCCTCGACGAAGACCTTGGAGGGATCCTCGGCCATGAACTCCTTGGCCTGCTCCTCGGTGTAGAAGGGGCCGATCGGCTTGGTCGGGTTCTTGAACGCGGGATCATCCGGGTCGCACTCGATCTGGGTGACGACGGTGGCGGCGTGCCAACGCTTATAGCGCTTGTGCATCTCGCGGCCGATGCCCTGCTGCAGGTGATAACCAATGTAGCCCTGGGACATGGCGCCGCACTCGGGCAGCGGCATCTCGGGGGTACCGATGGCATCGTGGGCAGCGGCGAAGGCGTTCTGGATCATGCCGACCTGCGGGCCGTTGCCGTGGGTGATGATGATCTCATTGCCCTGCTCGATGAGGCCGAGGAGGGCGTGGGCGGTGTTGCTCACGGCCTCGATCTGCTCGACGGGGTTGTTGCCGAGGGCGTTGCCGCCAAGGGCGACGACAATACGATCGGGCTTGCCAAGAGGCTTAGACATTGCTGGAATCCTTTCTGTAAAAGGCCTACAACCCATTAATAACCCGCGTCCGTGCGATACGTGAGTTTATTAAGGTTTATATTCTCTTTATCGCTCATTTTATTCATTTTGAAAATAGCGGAACGGTGAACGGTCGTTTTTGTCCGCTCAGCGTGCAGAACACCAG
>CANNPG010000014.1:0-13946 GCA_947507375.1 uncultured Collinsella sp.
GGTCCAGCCCCGTAATCCACCACACTTTTGAAACCAGCTCATTTGGGACGGACCTCTTATGACTACTTTTGCCCGAACGTTTGCTCAAATGATTTTTCTGGGACGGGGATTAAATAATCATTCGGCACCCAATGATTATTTAATCCCCGTCCCAGAAAAATCATTCCGCATGTTGGACGCAGCTAAAATAGCCCCGTCGCAAATTGACTACCCTGGCATTGGGGATACCATGGTGGCACCCTAGCGAAAGGATGTTTCATGGCACATGTCGATGACCAGCGTGTGGCGCGCGTGCTCGATGCGCTCGAGGCACAGCACCCCGGCGCGCAGCTGCTCGTAAACGACCCGTGGTCGATTTATTACCTGACCGGCTTTTATGCCGATATGTTCGAGCGCTTTTGCGGCGTACTGCTCGCGCGCGATTGCGAGCCCGTGATCTTGGTCAACGCGCTGCATCAGCTGCCCGAGTACGACAACGCCCACGTGGCATACCACTCCGATACCGACGTCGTGACCGACGCCATCGCACGCGAAATCGACCCGACCAAACCGCTCGGCATCGACACCGTCATGCGCTCCGGCTTTTTAATGCCGCTTATGGAGCGCCACGCCGCCAGCGAGTTTTTCCTGGGCGACTTTGCCGTCACCGCCGCGCGCACCCACAAGGATGCCGCCGAGCAGGAACTCATGCGCGCGTCCTCGGCCGCTAACGACGCTGTGATGGCCGAGGCTATCAAGCTCGTCCACGAGGGCGTAACGGAACGCGAGATTGCCGACCAGATGCTCGGCTTGTATCGCAAGCACGGCTGCGAGGGCTTTAGCTTTCCGCCTATCGTGAGCTTTGGCGCCAACGCCGGCGACCCGCACCACGAACCAGACGAGACCGTGCTCAAGCGTGGCGACGTGGTGCTGTTCGACATTGGCGGACGCCGCTGCAACTACTGCTCGGACATGACGCGCACGTTCTTTTGGGGCGAGCCGGACGAGGAGACGACACGCATCTACGATATCGTGCGCCGCGCCAACGAGGCCGCCGAAGCGCTCATCGCACCGGGCGTGCGCATGTGCGACCTGGATCGCGCCGCACGCGACGTGATTGAAGACGCGGGCTACGGCAAATACTTTACGCATCGCCTGGGTCACTCGATCGGCCTGCAGGATCACGAGTCGGGCGACGTCTCGCTTGTCAACGAGCAGATCGTGGAGCCGGGCATGACGTTCTCCATCGAACCGGGTATCTACCTCCCCGGCCGCACCGGCGTCCGCATCGAGGACCTGGCCCTGGTGACAGAGAACGGCGTCGAGATTCTCAACGCCTACCCCCACGATCCGCTCCGCCTAGACTAGGCAATGCGGCAAAGGGACAACCCCTTTGCCGCATCCCACCAATACTGCGCCACAAAAACGGCCTATCTACTACGTTTAACCCGCATGGGTCGACCATAACCGACTTTTCGCAAAATCCGCAAGCCGTCTACCTGCGGTTTTAATTTCGCAATGTTCCGTGTGGTCGAGGGTAGTCAGTAAAACGTAGTAGATAAGCTCATTTCGTGGCAAGCGAGTCAACTCGGGGCACAGGGCAGCCAAAAAGCCCCGTCCCAAATTGACTGCTTTTGAGTTGCGGTGATATACGGACTGTTTGAGGCCTCTGGCTTGTAAAACAGTCCGTATTTCACCGCAACTGCTGAGGGGACGGGTCAGCGCAGCAGGCCGGCTACTTCGCCGGCTAGGGTGATGGTGCCGGCTGCTACGAAGGGCTCGCCCGCGGCCTTGAAAGCTGCGAGGGCCTCAGAAACGCTGGGGTACACGCCTGCGAGCTTATCGGCGTCCACAAGGGCGGCGAGCTCCTCTGCCGGCAGGGCGCGATCGGAATCGGTCTGCGTCACGACCACGCGCGGGAAAGCCGGGATCAGCACGTCAACGATACCCGCCACGTCCTTGTCGGCCAGCGCAGCGCACAGCAGCGTGGGGCGATTCTCTACGCACGGATCGATCTCGTCCAGCGCGCTCACAAAGTTCTCGCAGCTCTGAGGGTTATGGCAGGCATCAATCAACTTGAGCGGATCAGTTCCCAGCACATCAAATCGTCCCGGCGTGGGGCAGCCCATAAGCGACGCATCGAGCTTGCCATGATCGAGCTCGTGACCCAGATACCCCTCGCACAGCATAATCGCGCACGCAGCATTCTGCGGCTGATACGCCGGCTTAACCATGCTAGACGTATAGATGGCACGCGGCGTAGTGCAGCTAAACTCCACTGTATCGCCCACGTGCTCCGGCACCTTGGTAGTGGCATGGTTCACCACGAGCGGTACTACGCCGCACTCGCGACAACGGGCGTCCATCACACGCTGAACGCTCGGCTCGTGCGTGCCCTCGCCCAAAACAACCAAGCGCCCAGGTTTAATAACTGCCGCCTTCTCGCCCGCAATGGCCTCGAGCGTGTCGCCCAAAATACGTGTGTGATCGAGCCCGATGCCCGTAATGGCAACGGCGACGGGATCAGACGCACTCGTGGCGTCCCAACGCCCGCCCATGCCAACCTCGAGCACGGCAACATCCACCGAGGCCTCGGCAAACACCACAAGCGCAGCAGCCGTCAGCAGGTCAAACGGCGTGATGGTATAGGCGCGCTCCCCCGCCGCCACACGACGGGCATTCACGCGACGCCCCGCCTCAACAGCGGCCGAAACGCCACGGGCAAACGCCTCGTCGCTCACGACGCGTCCATCGACCTCCATGCGCTCGGGGTAGCGAACCAGCTGCGGTGACGTATACAGCGCGGTCTTGAGCCCCTCGCCGCGAAGGATGGCGGCCGAAAAACGCGTGGTCGAAGTCTTGCCATTAGTACCGGCAACCTGAATGCAATCGAAATACTCGTCCGGACGCCCCAGCTCATCGAGCATATCGACAACCGTCTCGAGCAGAGGCCCAGCATCCCCAGAAATCCGCCCCGTATCAGCAGCAAGCCCCACAGCCTCATCAAACGAAAGCAGCTCAAACGAGAAAGGAACGACATACGACCCAGAACGCTTAGCCATAACCCAAAGTCTCCAATAACATAAAAAGAGGCCCATCAAAACAACGAGCCCCTCCCATTCAAAATATCAGCCAAACACCGCTTTGCAGCGACCTCAAGGCCACAACCCAGTGGCCCCAACCTATCAGTTGCAAACAACCACGTAAACGAACTAGGAGCGGCCCGATGCTTTGCTCGCCGCAAGTTCCGCACGCAAAGGACAGCACTTAATGTGCTGTCCGTCTTGCGCAGGACTGTCCGCAGCGGAGAGCAAAGCATCGGGACGCGCCCCCAAGTTAGACCTACGAGAAGTCTGCAACCTGAGCAGTCAGCGCCGCAAGGATCTCCTTGAGCTCAGCTGCACGGTCCCTCTTCTTCTGGACCACCGCGGGCGCAGCCTTGGCCACAAAGCCCTCGTTGGCGAGCGTCTTCTCGCAGCCGGCGAGCTCCTTCTGGGCCGCGGCGATCTCCTTCTCCAGGCGCGCCTTCTCGGCCGAAAGATCGACCTTGCCCTCGAGCACCACAAAGACCTCGACGCCGCTATCGACCACGGCAATGCTCGCGGCCGGCTTCTCGACGTCGGTACCCATGACCAGCGAGGAAGTGTTGGCCAGCGGCTCAATCGTGGAGCGCAGGCTCTCGAGCTTCTCGATGTCCTCGGCACCGGCGCGCACGACCACGTCGAGCTCGGCCTTGGGGCTCAAGCGATAACGCGAACGCGTGGCGCGGGCGGCGGAAACGACGGTGCGGCACAGCTCAAACGCACGCTCGGCGGGCTCGTCGACGTACTTGACGTAGTCGGCGGGCTCCGGCCACTTGGCGATCATGAGCGCCTCGGCGCGGTCCACGTTGCCCTCGGCGTCCAGGTCGAGCACGCTCGCCGGCATGTTATCCCAGATCTCCTCGGTGACAAACGGCATAAGGGGGTGCATCAGGCGAATGGAGGTGTCAAGCACAAAAATCAGGTTGCGCTGCGCCTGCAGACGGCCCTCGCCCTTCAGGCGGGCCTTGGTGACCTCGACGTACCAGTCGCAGACCTCGTTCCAGAAGAACTGCTGCACACCGCGGGCCATGTCGCCAAAGGTGTAGTTCTCGATGCCCTCGGTGACCATCTTCACGGCCTTTGCCAGGCAGCTGAACATCCAGGCGTCGGCCGGCGTCTCCACGACGGGCTCACCGGGCGTGTAGCCCTCCATGTTCATGAGCAGGAAGCGGCTGGCGTTCCAGATCTTGGTCACAAACGACTTGGCCTGCTCGGTACGTGGACTGTCGATAAGCTTCTTAGTCTTCTTGTCGATGTTCGCGTCGAACTTAACATCCTGGTTGTTGGTGCACAGCGTAAGCAGGTTGTAGCGCATGGCGTCGGCGCCGTACATGCCAATGAGGTCCATGGGGTCAACGCCGTTGCCCTTGGACTTGGACATGCGGCTGCCGTCCTTGGCCAGAATCGTCGGGTAGATGACGACGTCCTTAAACGGCACCTCGTCCAGGAAGTACAGCGAGCTCATGACCATGCGAGCAACCCACAGCGCGATGATGTCGCGCGCGGTGACGAGCGCCGTCGTGGGGTGATGCCCCTCGAGCAGCTCCGGCTTTTGCGGCCAGCCCTGCGTGGCGAAAGTCCACAGCTGCGAGCTAAACCACGTGTCCAACACGTTCTCGTCCTGGTGCACGTGATGACCGCCGCACTTGGGGCACACATCGGTGTCCTCGGTAAGGGCGTCCTCCCAGCCGCAGTCCTCGCAGTAGAACACGGGGATGCGGTGGCCCCACCACAGCTGGCGGCTGATACACCAGTCCTTGAGGTTCTCCATCCAGGTGGTGTAGGTCTGCGTCCAACGCGCGGGGTGGAAGGTGACCTTGCCAGAGTTGACGGCGTCGAGCGCCGGCCCCTTGAGCTTATCGACGGCGACGAACCACTGCTCAGACAGCCACGGCTCCAGTGCGGCGTCGCAACGGTAGCAGTGCATGACGGAGTGATCGAGGTCCTCGACGTGATCGAGCAGGTCGTGCTCCTCGAACCACTTGATGACGGCCTCGCGGCACTCGTCGCGGTTCATGCCGGTGAACTCGCCGTAGCCCTCGACGACCACCGCGTGCTCGTCGAAGATGTTGATCTGCGGCAGGTCGTGGGCCTGACCCATGGCGTAGTCGTTGGGGTCGTGAGCAGGCGTTACCTTGACGAAGCCAGAGCCGAAATTGGCGTCGACATGCCAATCCTCAAAGATGGGGATCTCGCGGTTGACGATCGGCAGCATGACGGTCTTACCCACAAAGGCGGCCTTCTCGGGGTCCTTCGGGGAGACAGCGACGCCCGTGTCGCCGAGCATGGTCTCGGGGCGCGTGGTGGCAACGACGATGTAATCCTGGCCGTTGACCGGCTCGGTCAGCGGGTAGCGCAGGTGCCACAGGTGGCCCTTCTCGTCCTTATATTCGGCCTCGTCGTCCGAGATGGCGGTGGTGCAGTTGGGGCACCAGTTAACGATACGCTTGCCACGGTAGATCAGGCCGTCGTGGTACCAATCGCAGAAGACCTTGCGCACGGCCTGTGCGTAATCCTCGTCCATGGTGAAGCGCTCGTTGTCGAAGTCGACGGAGCAACCCATGCGCTTGATCTGCTCGACGATGATGCCGCCGTACTCGTGGGTCCAATCCCAGCAGGCGTCGACAAACTTGTCGCGACCGATCTCCAGGCGGCTGATGCCCTCACTCTTGAGCTTCTTGTCGACCTTAGTCTGCGTGGCGATACCGGCGTGGTCGGTACCCAGCACCCAACGCGTGGACTTGCCGCGCATGCGGGCCATACGGATGATGGCGTCCTGGATGGAGTCGTCGGTGGCGTGACCCATGTGGAGCTTGCCGGTCACGTTGGGAGGCGGAATGGTGACGGTGCAGTCGCCCACGCCCTCACGGCGCTTGTAGTAGCCGCCGTCGAGCCACTTCTGCAGGATCGCCGGCTCGTTGGTCGACGGATCGTAGTTCTTGGGCATCTCTTCCATATATCTCTCCCTTGCCCGTCGGCGTGTCCGCATGCTTGGTTTTCGCTCGGTCAGGTCCTGACTCGCACGAAGAGCACATTAAGTGCTCTTCGGCTCGTGCGGAATCTACGAAAACCAAGCAGGCGGACACGCCTTAGGTATCGATTACTTCAGTCTGAAGGTACTAACTTGACAATCTCACAGAATAGCACAGGCATACCTGCCGAAAAGGGACAGGTTTATTTTGGTAGGTTTTATCAGGGGAAACGACATTTGCCCATATAAAACCGACCAAAATAAACCTGTCCCTAAATGGCAGGCCCCGCGGTGGTTGCCGCGGGGCCAGGATTCAAGCTATTTACCCGTAGATACGCTGGGGCTGCTCTTCGCCCCTTACGGAGGCTTCGGTCACGATGACCTTGGTGACACCCTCCTCGCTGGGGAGGTCGAACATCGTCTGCTGCAGCACGTCCTCGCAGATGGAGCGCAGGCCGCGGGCGCCGGTCTTGCGGGCAAGCGCCATACGGGCGATCTCGTGCAGAGCGGCGTCCTCAAACTCAAGCTCAACGTCCTCGAGCTGGAACATCTTACGGTACTGACGTACCACGGCGTTCTTGGGCTCGGTCAGGATCGACACCAGGTCGTCCTCATCGAGCGCCTGCGTCTGGGTAACGACGGGCGTACGTCCCACAAACTCGGGGATCATGCCAAAGGCGTTGAGGTCCTGCGGGAGCACCTGGCGCAGCAGGTCGTTCTCGTCGACCGAGGTGGGGCCGGCGATCTCGGAGTTAAAGCCCACGCCCTTGTTGCCCACGCGGTCGGCGATGATCTTGTCCAAGCCCACAAAGGCACCGCCGCAGATAAACAGGATGTTGGTCGTGTCGATCTGCAGCAGCTCCTGCTGGGGATGCTTACGGCCACCGGTGGGCGGAACGCTTGCCACCGTGCCCTCAAGAATCTTAAGCAGCGCCTGCTGAACGCCCTCGCCCGAAACATCGCGGGTAATGGAGAGATTCTCGGCCTTGCGGGCAATCTTGTCGATCTCATCCACGTAGATAATGCCAACCTGCGCGCGCTCGATATCGCCATCGGCGGCGTTGATAAGCTTGAGCAGGATGTTCTCCACATCCTCACCCACGTAACCTGCCTCGGTAAGCGCGGTGGCGTCGGCGATGGCAAACGGCACCTCGAGGATGCGCGCGAGCGTCTGGGCGAGCAGGGTCTTACCGGTACCGGTGGGACCGAGCAGCAAGATGTTGGACTTGGCGAGCTCCACCTCGTCCATATCATCGTCGAGCTGCGAGTCCAAGCCGTCGTCAAAGGCCGAAAGCGCAGCGCCGCCCTCGATTACACGGCGGTAATGGTTGTACACGGCAACCGACATGGCGCGCTTGGCGTCTTCCTGGCCCATGACATAGGCTGAAAGCTCGTCATAGATCTCGTGCGGCGTCGGCACATGCGTGATGACCTGGCGGGCGTCGTCCTCGAGCTCAAAGCCCTCGGCCTCGGGATCCACAGCAGGCTGCCCGGCAGCCTGGCCGTGATCGTTGAGGAAGCCCGGCAGCTTGCCGTTGCGGGCTGCGTCCATAAAGTCCGAAGCCAGCGACTCCTCCAAGATCTCGGAGCAGGCGGCGACGCACTCGTCACAGATAAAGATATTGGTCGGACCCTTAACAAGGCGACGAACCTGTCCCTGCTCTTTTCCGCAGAAGGAGCAGCGGATGGGGTTGCCGTTCTCGTCAAAGTTGTCCTGCATGTTACCGGCCATCCTAGGCGTCCTTAGCGGCGAGGTCGCGCGAGGTGACGATGCGATCGATCAGACCGTAGTCGAGGGCCTCGGCAGCCGTGAGGTAGTTGTCGCGCTCGGTATCGGCCTGGACCTTCTCGATGGGCTGACCCGAGGCGTCGGACAGAATCTGGTTGAGCTCGCAGCGGGTCTTCTTGATCTCCTCGGCCACGATCTCGATCTCGGTCTGCTGACCCTGGGCACCGCCGCTGGGCTGGTGAATCATCACCTTGGAGTGCGGCAGGCAGAAGCGCTTGCCCTTGGCGCCGGCCGAAAGCAGCACGGCGGCCATAGATGCGGCCATACCAACGCAGATGGTGGAGACCTGCGGCTTGATAAAGTTCATAGTGTCCAGAATCGCCAGGCCGGAGTAGACCTCGCCACCGGGCGAATTGATGTAGAGCGAGATATCCTTCTCAGCATCCTGGCTCTCAAGATGCAGCAGCTGGGCAACGACCAGGTTGGCGCTGACGGAGTTGATCTCCTCGCCCAAGAAGATGATGCGGTCGTTGAGCAGGCGCGAATAGATATCGTAGCTGCGCTCGCCGCGCGGTGTCTGCTCGATAACGTATGGCACGAGGGCGGAATCGAACTTAGCGATCATACGCATCTCCATTTCTCTCTTGCGGACCAAATTGGTTCTAGATAAACGTACGGTGCCCGCATGCTATGCATTGGCTGGCACCGTACGAAGCAACCGGATAACCGGTGTATAACTTTACCCCATCACGGGCGCACGCATGCGCTCGCGGGCAAGGTGGCGAGAATTACTCGGCGTCCTTGGCGGTCTCGTCGACCTCGATCACCTTGGCGTTCTCGACCAGGTGGTCGACGGCCTTGGAGCGACGGATGGACTCGCGGACGGCAGGCATGCGGCCGTCGGCGATGAACTCGGCCTTAGAAGCCTCGACGTCCTTGACGCCGGCCTTCTCGAACTCGGCGTTGATGTCGTCCTCGGTGACCTCGATCTTGAGCTCGCGGGCGAGGGCGTCGAGAGCCAGAGACTCACGGGCGACGTCGTTGGCCTGCTTGTGCAGGTCGCCGATGAACTGCTCCATGGTCAGGCCGGAAGCGGGCAGCCAGGTGTCCAGCGTCATGCCGCGGGCAGCGAGGTTGGACAGGAAGTTCTGGCCAAGCTCCTCAAAGACGGACTGCTCGTAGTCGGCGTCCATCTCGTCGAGCTGCAGGCGCTCGGCGAGAGCGGAGACGCAACGGTTCTCCTTCTCGGCCGGGAGGCGGGAAGCCTTGTCCTGCTCGATCTCGATCTTGATGGCGTCGCGCATAGCGTCGATGCTGTCGAAGCCAAAGTCGGACTTGACGAGCTCGTCAGTGAGCTCGGGGGTGTTGCGGACCTTGATGCCCTTGACGGTGACCTCGACGGTGTGGGTCTCGGCCTCCTCGCCCTCCTCGACCTCGTCGGTCCAGGTGACGGTCTTGACGTCGTCAACGTTGGCGCCGATCAGGGCCTCGTTGAACTCCTTGGGGTTGCTGTCGCTACCGGCGATAAGCATGCGGCCCTCGGCGGCAAAGTTGTCGGCGTTCTCGACGGCCTTGAGGTCGACGGTGACGTAGTCCTCGGCCTCGACGGCGCGACCCTCGACGTCCTCGAAGGTGGCACGGTAGTTGAGGAGCATCTCGACCTGGTTGTTGATCTCGGACTCGGTGACCTCCGCAGGGGGCATCTCGATCTCGACAGCGTCGAAGGAGGAGAGCTCAGCGGCGGGACGCAGGGAGAACTCGACGGTGTAGGTGTAGTCCTCGTGATCCTTGGCGAGGTCGAGCTCCTTGTAGTCACCGCTCTTGGTGGGGACGATGTCCAGCTCGTTGAGGACGGCGGGCTCGTTGGCGGCGATCAGGTCGTTGGTGGCCTGAGCGAGGGTAGCCTCGGCGCCAAGAGCGGAGTCGATGACCGGACGGGGGGCCTTACCGGCGCGGAAGCCCGGGAAGCGGTACTTCTTGGCGGTGTCCTTGTAGGCCTTCTTGATCGCGGCGTCGACGTCGGCGGCCGGGATGGTGACCGTAGCGGTGAGCTTGGCGTCCTTGACGTCAGAAGCGGTGATGTTCAACACGTTCCTCCTCATACTGCCCAGCTTATCTGAGGTGCTGGTACCTTTATGCAACAAGCGTCGCGAGGGCATAAGCCGACGCGGGTGCGTTGGTGCGGGCGAAAGGACTCGAACCTTCACGGGAATCCCACCAGAACCTAAATCTGGCGCGTCTACCAATTCCGCCACGCCCGCATGAGCGCACAGACTAGGAATGATAGCAGATACGAACGGCAAGCGCACGCACACGTTTTACAGGCTCACGACCTCACCACGAGTGCAAAAGGCGGGGCGAGTTGCCCCGCCCCGCAAATTACGACTTGTTCGCTGCCCCGCTATTCCCCCAGCAGGGCCTTCTCGGGCGTGATGGGCAACGAGCGAACCTGATGGCCGGTGGCGTGTGCCACGGCCGAGGCAACGGCAGCGAGCGGCGTGTTGATGACGACCTCGCCGATCGACTTGGCGCCAAACGGGCCCGTCGGCTCGTAGCTCGGCTCAAAGGCCACGCGAATGCTGCCGATATCCAGACGCGTGGGCAGCTTGTAGCTCATAAAGTTGCCAGTACGCAGGCGGCCGCGCTCATCGTGCTCAACGATCTCGTAGAGCGCGTGACCGATACCCTGGGCAATGCCGCCCTCGGCCTGGACGCGCGCGAGCGCCTCGTTGATCACGGTGCCGCAGTCGACGGCCGCCGCATAGTCCACCACAGTCACCTTGCCGGTGGCCTTGTCGACCTCGACCTCGGCAATGCCGGCCATAAACGGCGGAGGCGAAACGGGCAGGCAGGCAGAGGCATGCGAGGTGAGCGCGTCGCCGCCCGCGATGTTCTTGACGCACAGGTTGGCAAAGTCGCGCAGCGTGAGGTAGCGGTTCTGCTCGCGCGCGGCACGCTCGTCGGACAGGCGCACGTACTGGCCATCGAAGACCACGTCGGCGGCATCCAAATCCCACATCTGGGCGGCCTTGGCGCAAATCTTCTCGCGCAGCTCGGTCGCGGCGTTCTTGGCGGCAAGGCCCGTCACGTACGTACCCGAGCTCGCGTACGAACCGGCGTCGAACGGTGACACATCGGTGTCCACGCCGCGCACCACAATGAGCGAGCTCTCCACGCCCAGCTCCTCGGCGGCAATCTGCGCCAAGATCGTGTCGACGCCCATGCCGTTATCGGTGGCGCCGGTACCGATGGTAATGAAGCCGTCCTCTTCCAGGCGCATGTCGATGCCGGCGATGTCCACGTTGGAGATGCCCGAGCCCTGCATGGTAAGCGCGCAGCCCAGGGCGCGCACGCGGTCGCCCAGGTCCACGGCCAGCGGCTTGTCGCGCCAGCCGATCATGTCCATCGCACGCAGCAGGCAGCGGTCGAGCGCGCAGGCGTTGAGCTTCTCGTTGTAGTACTGCGGCATGATCTCGCCCTCGCGCACGATGTTCTTAAGGCGCAGGTCGGCGGGGTCCATGTGCAGCATGTCGGCGAGCTCGTTGACGGCGCTCTCCACGGCAAACTGGCCCTGGGTGGCACCGTAGCCGCGATACGCGCCGCCGCGGTTGGTGTTGGTGTAGACGGCGTCCCAGCTAAAGCGGCTCGCCTTCACGTGATTGTAGATGGGCAGGCTCTTGTGGCCCGAAAGGCCGATCGTCGTGGTGGCATGCTCGCCATACGCACCGGCGTTGGACAGCGTATGCAGGTCGATAGCCGTGACGGTGCCGTCGTTCATGGCGCCCAGCTTAACGGTCATCTGCATCTGGTGGCGTGAGTTGCCCGCAGTGATGGTCTCCTCGCGGGTGTAGCAGCAATAGCTCGGACGGCCGGTCTGCTGGGTCACGAACGCCACGAAGATCTCGCAGCAGCCCGTCTGCTTGGAGCCAAAGCCGCCACCGATGCGCGGCTTAATGACCTGCACCTGCGACTGCGGAATGTCGAGCGACTGAGCGACCATGCGGCGCACGTGGAAGGGCACCTGAGTAGAGGTGGTCACCGAGATGCGCCCGAACGCGTCGGTCGTCGCGAAGGCACGGAAGGTCTCCATGGGCGCGGTCTGCGTGGCTTGGCTGGTGTAGGTGCGCTCAAAGACGATGTCGCTCTGGGCGAAGGCCTCGTCAAGGTCGCCAAAGTCGCTCGTGCCGCTGCACACCAGGTTGCGCGGAACGTCGCCGCCCTGCGGGAACATAAAGGTCACGTCGCCCTCGGGGTGAACCACGATGTCGTTATCGAGCGCCTTGGTAAAGTCGAGCAGGGGCTCGAGTACCTCGTAGTCGACCTTGATGAGCTTGAGCGCCTTGTCGGCGGCCTCCTCAGTCTCGGCGGCGACGATCGCCACCTCCTCGTTTTGGTAACGGACGAGGTTCTCGAGAATCAAGCGGTCGTAAGGACTCGGCTGCGGATAGCTCTGGCCGGCGATGGTAAAGCGGCGCTGGGGCACGTCCTCGTAGGTGTAGACGCCCACCACACCGGGCACCTTCAGGGCGCGCGACGTATCGATGGAGCGGATCTTGGCGCGGGCATACGGGCTGCGCTTGAGTTTGACGATGAGTGCGCCGGCGGGTACCAGGTCGCCCGTGTAGACGGGACGACCCTCGAGCAGTGCCTTCGAGTCCTTCTTGGGCTGCTTGTGGGTAATCTGCTTGTACGCGACACCGTCGGAGCTCGTGTCGTTGACGGGCAGCTCGGGCATCTCGAAGCCCACCTTCACGCCGGACTCGTTGAGAAAGCGGACGATGGCGCGCAGCTGACTCTCGTAGCCGCTGCAACGGCAGAGGTTGCCGGCAAGCTGGCGCGATAGCTCCTCGCGCGTGGCGACGAGGCTCGGGTCCTCCTTGGCGGCGCGGGCAAGCGCCAGCACGTTCATGATGAGGCCGGGGGCGCAAAAACCGCACTGCTCGGCGCCTTCGGCAGCCATCGCACGGGCCAGCGCCTCAGACTCGGCTTTGAGGCCCTCGAGCGTGGTGATGGTGTGGCCCTCGACGCGAGCGGCGGGAACCGAGCAGCTCAGCACCGGGTCGCCGTCGAGCCACACCGTGCACAGGCCGCAGTTGGTGGTCTCACAGGCGCAGCGCACCGACGCGCAGCCCTGCTCGCGCAGCAGCGCAAAGAGCATGGTATCGGGGGCAATCTGAACCTTGACCTTGCGGCCGTTGAGCGTAAAGGAAAGATCGATGAGTTTGGCAGCCATTAGCGCACCTCGCTAGAATCGACGCCGGGCACGCGGCGGCAGGAATACTCGTCCGTGGCAAACTTAGGAATCTGCACGCCCTCGAGCTCGTGCGCAAGCGCGGCCGAAAGCTCGATGCCGGCGGCGCGACGCACAGCCTGGACGGCAAGCGGGGCCGAGATGCGGCGGCGGTAGTCGGCCGAGCCCCACAGGTTGGTGCCGTAGCTCAGGGCACGCACGGATACGGCCAGTGTGCGTAGCTCGTCCTCGGAAGGTTGCTCGCTCACCAGGCCACATGCCTCGCCCTGCAGCAAGGTCGCGCGCAGCGGGCGGGCGCCCACGGTGACGTGCCAGGAGCCGTTCCACCAGGCGGCGGTGACGTTGAGCGAGGGGAAGTCGGTCGCGGCCTTGCGCACGGCCTCATAGCTTGCGCGGTAATCGTGCTTAACGACCACCACGTGCTCGATCACGTCGCGCACGTAGCCCATGTCCACGAACTCGACAAGCGGCACGCGACCGGCGCCCGTCAGCTCAACATAGGAATCGAGCGCGAGGAAGGCGGAGAGCACGTCCGAGAAGCCAAAGCGGCCGTAGATGCTGCCGCCCACCGTGGCGGTATTGCGCAGCTGCACGCCCACGATATCGTGGACGGCGAACTCAAAGACATTGTTGACAAGCGCGTTGAGCCCGGCATGGCGCTCGAGCTGGCGCAGGGTGCACATGGCGCCGATGCGAAACTCAGTCTCGGTCTCCTCGATCTGATCGAGTCCGCAGGCCGAAAGGTCAATCGCCGTCGCCACGCGACGCGAACCCAGGCGCATCCAGATGCCGCCGCCCACAATCTTGTTGTTGCGGTTCTTCTGTAAGAGCTCATAGGCTTCGGCCGCGTTTCCAACACGGACGTAGGTACCGAACTTGAGCACGTTCTCCCCCATCTCTTCACTTGTCCAGTACTTTTAAGTGTACCAAACG
>CANNPG010000015.1:0-13294 GCA_947507375.1 uncultured Collinsella sp.
GCGCAGTATGGCGACGCGCTCGGTAGCCATCGATATGATTCCTACTATATCTATCAGCGCTACAACAGCATCTACCATGAGTGCGGGCACTATCTCAACATCATCGATGCCGGCGCGAAGGCTATCGGCATCGCGACCGGTAGCGGTAAGAATACCGATTCCGAGGTAACCGTTTTCGACTATAGCGGGAGCACGGGGCAGAAGGATTTCACTGTCTCCGAGTTCAAGAAGCTCGTCAACGACTACATCGAATCCGCCTACAATGCAGGCGGCACGCAGGAGCAGAAGGAGCAGCTGAAGCAGCTTCAGAATAAGCTGGCAGAGGCGCAGAAGAACTTCGGGATCGCTGGAACGGCTTATTCTAACGCGTTGGATAAGCAAGAAAGCGCTCGCGACGCCTATACCGCGGCCGACACGAACGTGAACACCGCCAAGGGCGAGTACGAGAAGGCTAAGTCCGGCACCGCCGCCGCGAAGACGGCATACGACGCCGCCGAAGCCAAACTCAAGGGTATCGACGTCAAGACGCCCAAGACCAAGCTCGACGCCGCCAAGAGCGAGGCCGCTACTGCCCAGGCAGCTCTCGATAAGGCAAACGCCACGCTTGCTGACAGCAAGACGAAGGCAGCCGATGCCGCTGCTCACAAGGCGAAGGCTCGCAGCGCCCGCGATGCCGCCAAGGCAAAGTCCGATCAGGCCAACGAGGCGTATGACAACGCTACCGCTTCGGTCAAGGACCTTGCCGCCAAGCGCGATGCCGCCCAGGCGGACCTTGCGAATAAGCAGGGCTCGCTTGACGATGCCAAGAAGGCCGACGACACTGCCCAGGCTGGCGTTGACAAGGCTCAGGCCGCAGATACGCACGCCGCGACCGCTCTTTCGGACGCCAAGCAGGCAGTTGCCGCCAAGAAGCAGGCCCTGTCCGACGCACAGGCGAAGGCCAAGGCCGCCGAGGGCGAGCTTGCCACCGCAAACAAGGCCTTCGAGCGCTTCGCCGGCGCCCAGAAGGCGGTCGACGACGCCAAGGCCGCCTATGACGCTGCCGTCGCCGGTGTCGCCGATGCCCAGAAGCAGCTCGAGGCCGCCAACGAAGCCGTCGTCGATGCGAACCTCGAGATCGTCAAGGCCAAGGCCGAGCTTGCCAGCGATGAGGCACTCAAGGCCGATCTTGAGGCTGTCGACCATAAGGCATCCCTTGCCGCGGGCACGACGGGCAACGAGAAGCTGGTCAAGCTTAACGCTGCCTACGCTCGCTATAAGGCTGCCGTCGATGCCGCCGCTGGTTTCAAGGCTGCTCTGAGCGATGCCGATGCCAAGCTGTCCGATGCCAACGACGCCTATGCCGCCGCGCTTGCCGAGCTTGGCGATGCCAAGGATGCCCTGGCTGCCGCGCAGGCCGAGTACGACAAGTATCATCCCAAGGCTGAGCCGCAGGCCAAGGCTCAGGTTGCGCAGACTGCTGCAAAGGCTCCTGTCGCCAAGAAGAAGGCAACGTCGGCCGCGCTCGCCCAGACTGGCGACAATTCCGCTCTTGCGGGCGAGGTGTTCGTCATCGGCGGTATCACCCTCGTGGCCGCTGGTGTGACGCTGAGCGATCGTCGTCGCAAGCAGATGTAGCGTTTCGAGCGTAGTTTCTGCAACGAACTTCGGTTCATAGCAGGAGCGCTTCGATAGCTTAACCGATAAGGCCGGCGCGCTGTTAAACGCAGCGTGCCGGCCTTTCTTTGTTTCGATATCAAAAAGCCCGGTCGGCAGCCGCGAAAGCTACCGACCGGGCAAATCGTAGGCAATATGGTTGCTGTCGAGCAGCTGCTCAGCTTAGCCCAGCAGGCTTAAGCCCACGGAGACAAACGCCAGGATAACGCCGACGATGGACTCGCCGCCGAGCAGGCCGCTGGCGACAACTAGGCCCTGTTCCTGGAAGGCGGCGTCCTTGGCAGCCCTCTCCTCGTCAGAAAGACCAGCGGTGGCGTCGCGGTGGGCGGACCACTTGTCGTAGGCGAGTTTGACGCAGGAGCCCAGGAATGCCGTGAGTGACATGTAGAACGGCAGGTACACGCCCAGGCCGATCATCATGGCCGGAATGCCGAGCCAGTACATGACGATGCCGGCGATAAAGCCGCCAACGAACCACGGCACGCTCGGGATGCCCGAGACCATGGTGGCGACGACGCTTGCCTGCGCGGCAACAAAGCTCTTGTCGGGGCCAAAGGCGTCCGGGCCATAGGCGGTGACGAGCGCGACCATGACGGCTGCGGCGACCAGGGCGCCCACGATGCCGCCAACGGCTTGGCCGATCCACTGCGCACGCGGGTTGGTGCCCAGCACGGCGCCGGCCTTAAAGTCGTTCATGACGTCGCCCGCAAGGCCGCACGCCACGGCTACGATGCCGGCGATAAAGAACAGCTTGACCTGAGCGATCTGTGCAAAGGCGGCCACGATGAGCATAACGATGAGGCCAAAGATCTCCATGGGGTCGATGCCCGTCTGGCCGCAGCTCTGTGCGCTCATGATGGTGGTGACAAAGGTGAACAGCGTGACGATGACAGCCGGAACGGGGCCAAGGTCGAGCGCGATGGCGACGATCACGGCGATGGCGGCAGCGCCCAGGCCGATGATGCCGGCGTCGAGCTTAAGGGAGCCCGAGATGAGCGACTGCTCGTCGGTGTCGGTGGAGCTGTCGGCGGCAAGGCCGCGGACGATACCGGCGACCTGCGGCAGGATGTCCTTGAGGACGACGGCGACGCCAAAGCCCATCATGAGGCCCATGCCCAGGGACTTGACGATGCCCTGCGCAGTCATAACGTCGAACAGACCGGCAGCGGTGCCGCCCACGATGATGCCAAAGTTGCCCAGCAGGGCGCCGGCAAACCAGAAGGCGACGGGGGCGAAGCCCACGAGGAAGCCGACGGAGAGCAGCATGGGCGAGTTGTAGATGCCAAAGGTCACGCCGGGGATGTTGAGCGTGCATAGCATGCTGGGCACCACACCCAGGGCGTCGCGCAGCACGCTGTAGATGCCTGCGATGGCCATAGAGCCAAAGAGCTGCTTGCCGGTCTTGCCGCCGGCCTCGGTGGCGCGCAGGGTCTGAGCTGCGGCGTTGCCGGTGGGGAACTCCAACGCGGCATCCACGATAAAGTGACGGTGGATGAGTGCCGTGGCCAGCAGGCCCAGGATGGTGCCGGCGAGTGCCACGATAAACATGTCGAGCCAGCTGATCTGGTCGGCATAGCCCAGCATCCAGGCGCCCGGGATGGTAAACGCCAGGCCGCCGGCGACCATGGCGCCCGCGGACATGATGGTGTGGGTGACGTTGGCCTCGTTGAGACTGGCGTTGCCCATGAGCTTAAGGAAGAACAGCGAGATGACGGCAGCGAAGACGATCGGCCAGGGGAGAGCGCCCATCTTGAGGGCGGTGTAGGCCGAGCTTGCCGTGATGATTACGCAGCCAAGGACGCCGATGACGACGCCGCGCAGCGTGAGTTGCCCGCGCATCGAAGCGCGGTTCGAGGGATTGCTCATATAAAACTCCTTTGCGTATATCCGCTCCCCCGGGAGCGCCGCTACGGATACGGCGCGGGAAGTCGGGTTACCAAGGGCCGACGCGTGAGCTCACGTACGACCGCGCATCAGTATAGCCGCAAGGTAGTCAATTTGGGATGGGGCTTTTTAGCTGGTTTAGGTAGGCGATATACTGCTGGGCAGACGAAAGGAGCGCCGACGATGCTTAATGGGTGCGCATATATATTGACGGTCGACGTGGGTAACACGTTCATTCGCTTTGGTCTGTTTGCAGAGGATTCGGCCGCGGCGCAGGAATGCCCGCTTGCGACGTGCGAGATCACGACGCCATCGAGCATTACGGCCGACGAAGCGCGTATGCGTCTCGCTCAAGTCATGGCCGCGCTGGCGGCCGATGCGGGCATGCCCGGCGCGCTCGTACCCACGGCGGCCGTGCTGAGCTGCGTGGTGCCGGCGCTCGAGCGCCCGTGGAAGGCGGCTCTTTCCCGTATCTGCACGGGGCGCGTGCTCACCGTGGGGCCGGGCCTCAAGACCGGCATGCCCGTGCACTACGACGACCCGGCCGAGATCGGCCCCGACCGCATCGCCGATGCCGTGGCGGCTCGTGCCGTCTACGGCTCGCCGTGCATTGTGATCGACCTGGGCACGACGACCAATATCGAGGTCATCGACGCGCACGGCACCTTTGTGGGCGGCGTCATCGCGCCGGGGCTGGCGCTCGGCGCCCGCTCGCTTTCGGCGGCAGCAGCGCGTCTGCCGCAGGTCGAGCCCTCGGCACCCACGCATGTAATCGGCCGCAACACGCGCGAGGCCATGCGCTCGGGCGTGGTCTTGGGCGAGGTGGCCCGCATCGACGGCATGCTCGACATGGTGCTCGCCGAGATGCGCGCGACCAAGGCCGCGGGGGAGGGCGACGTGCCCATAGTCATTACCGGCGACGATGCCGAGGCGCTTGCGTCGCTGGTCGGTCATAGTCTGACGGTCGACGACGCGCTGACGTTGCGGGGTCTCGCCGAGCTCTACCGCATCAACCAAAAGCCCCGCCGCGTGTAAAGGTGAGGGCGCCGGTGGGACAAACGCCTCCACCTTTCACCTGCTACAATGGGTCAAACTATTGCGATTACGGAGGTGTCTGCCATGTCGGACGATCTTCATCAAACTTCGTCAGGCAAGCGCCTGGACGTCATTAGCTGGGACGAGTTCTTTATGAGCGTGGCCATCGCCGCGCAGCGTCGCAGCAAGGACCCCAATACGCAGGTGGGTGCGTGCATCGCCAACACCAACCACCGCATCCTTTCGGTGGGCTACAACGGTACACCCTCGGCGCTCAACGACGACTTTTTTCCGTGGGGTACGAGCGACGACCCGCTGCAGGACAAGCACAACTACGTGGTCCATGCCGAGGCCAACGCCGTGCTCAACTACCGTGGCTCGCTCAAGGACCTCGAGGGTTCCACGGTCTACGTCACGCTGTTCCCGTGCCACGACTGCGCCAAGATTTTGGCTCAGGTGGGCGTGGGCGAGGTCGTCTACCTGGACAACAAGTACGCCGACACCGATGACGGACGCATCAGCCGCCGCATCCTCGACTCCTGTGGCATCAGCTACCGCCAGGTTATCGTCGATGTGCACATCGGCACCGAGGGGCAGGCTCAGCAGTAGCGCGTGGCAACGCCAGCTGGCGGCAAAAGCAGCTAAAAGAGCCCCGTCCCAAATTGACTACTCGTGAAAGTCGCGTCTGCGCGCATGGACGGCTCGTGAGCGGGTACACGGCTGTAGTAACATAGCTTCTGTCCGCGGGCGCGCCCGCGTAATTGTGAGAAAGGAGCCCCTGTGGCTGTTAACGAAGAGCTGCTTAAGAAGGTTCTTGAAGAGATTCGCCCCAACCTGCAGGCCGATGGCGGCGATATGGAGTATGTGGGCGTCGACGACGAGGGTGTCGTCAAGCTGGAGCTGCAGGGCGCCTGCGCCGGCTGCCCCATGAGCTCGCTGACCCTGTCCATGGGCATTGAGCGTATCCTGAAGGAGCATGTGCCCGGCGTTACCCGCGTTGAGCAGGTCAATGCCTCCGGCGAGGCCGAGGACCTGTACGACGAGTACGCGCCGTTCTAAGCTGCGAAAGCTGCGGACGGCATACTCCGCATAGACGTTACGCCCAAATATGCGGCTGCGAGCGCAAGGCCCGCGGCCGCATTTGTATGTAGGGAGTAGGAGGGTCGACATGCTCAACGACTTCTACCATATGCTTGATCCCGTCGCGATTTCGGCGGGGCCCATCACGATTTACTGGTATGGTCTGGCCTATGTGGTCGGAGCTCTGCTCACGGCGGTCGTCATGTATCGCACGCAGCGTCGCTGGGGCTTTAACATCACGATTGACGACCTGACGAGCGTCGTGGTCGGTGTGGTCTTTGGCCTTATCATCGGCGCCCGCCTGTTCTACGTCATCTTTTACGGCGACGGCTACTACTGGGCACATCCGCTCGAGATCTTTGCCACCAACGAAGGCGGCATGAGCTTCCACGGTGGCCTGGTCGGCGCCATTATCGGCGGCATCATCGTGTGCCGCATGTATAAGCTCGACGCATGGACTCTGGCAGACCTTGCCGTCATCGGCGCGCCGCTGGCCTTGTGTCTGGGCCGTTGTGCCAACTTTGTCAACGGTGAGCTGTGGGGCAAGCCGACCGATCTGCCCTGGGGTGTGGTCTTTGGCGGGACTGCGGGCGATATGCCGCGTCACCCCTCCCAACTCTACGAGGCATTTCTTGAGGGCATTGTGCTCTTCTGCATCCTGCAGGTGCTCAGCCGCAAAAAGCCGCTGCTGCCCCAGGGCACGTTTATGGGCGTGTTTGTGATGGGTTACGGCATCGTCCGCTTCCTCGTCGAGCTCGTGCGCGTGCCCGACGCCCAGCTTGGCTATCTGCTGGGCGGCGTCATCACGATGGGTCAGCTGCTGAGCCTTCCGCTCGTTATTGCGGGCCTGGCGCTCGTCATCTTTGCGCGTCGCCGCAATCGCCCCCAGCGCATCTACCTCGACGCCTAACCACCACATACCACCACAAAGGGGACAGACACCTTTGTGGTGGTTTGCTGGGCAACGATGACAGAACCGTAACGTTTCCCCAGATAAAACCTGCCAAAATAAACCTGTCCCTTTTTGGCAGGTTTCTAGAAAGGCTCTTTGGACTGTGAAGGATTCCGATCTCTCCACAACGGCTGCGCGCGACGCTGCCCGCATCGTCTGGTTTAAGCGCTACCCCGCCAAGCAGACGCTCATCGCATTTCTGCTCGCGCTGTTGGCGACCACGGCGTTTTCCATCGATCCCGCCCCGGTGTCGAGCAACGCAGTCTTGGCGATTGACCCCAATGCCTCGGGCATGCTGTACGTGTGCTACGAGGTGCTCCTCTCGTTTGCCGGCCATACCGACGCGGTCATGCTGCTGGCGCTTGCCTGCCTGCTCACGCTGCCGTTTCGCTACGTATTCTTTGGCCGTGGCGACACCTGGCGCCCATCGATTATTCTGCCGTCGCTGTTTTTCGCCATCTGCATGGTGTTCGGCCGCAGCTACGACCTCACCGACTCGGCCGAGATTGTTCTTGGCGACAAAGCTCGCATCATCTGCGCCTGGATTGGCGGCGCGGGCTGGATGCTCCTGGCGATCGTTGCCTTCTATCTGGCTTTTGAGTGCTTGGATTGGCTGAGCTCTCGGCGCATTCCGTTTTCGGAAGCGCACTTTGGCCGCGTATGGCGTGTGACTCACGCCGTGCTCTCGGTCCACCCCTTTGCCGGGCCCTTCCTGGTGCTTATGATCGCCTGGGCGCCCACGCTCATCGCTTCGCTGCCCGGCCTTTTTATGGGAGATACGGGTGCGCAGATTCGCCAGTGGTTCAACTATCCCAACGGCACGAGCGACTACCTGCGCCTACTCAACCCCAACGTGCTGCTCAACGGGCATCATCCCGTAGTGCACACGGCCATTATCGGCTCGTGCGTTCAGCTGGGGCTTTCGCTGTTCAACAGCGCTAACGCGGGTCTTGCCATCTACACCTGCGCTCAATTTGTCATCACGGCCGCCTGCATGGCCTATTCCATTTCATCGCTGCGCAAACTGGGCGTGAGCCTGCCGGTTCGCGGTGCGATCCTGCTGTTCTTTGCGTTTATGCCGATGTTCTCTAACTACGCGGCGTTGCTCACCAAGGACGTGCTCTTTGCCGACGCGTTCTTGGTGCTGCTGGTACAGACCGTCAAGCTCGTGGCATGTGGCTTGCCCCGTCGTGATGCCAATGTCGAGCGAGCGGGCGAGAAAGCCCCCGTGCTCTTTGCGCGCCACGACTGGCTGCTGCTCGCTCTGGGCTCCATGGGTTCCACGTTCCTGCGCAACGGCGGCCTGGTGTTTCCCCTGGCGGCATGCGTAATCGCGGCGGCGTTTTGCGTATGGGACGTGCATGTGGCTCGTCGTGCAGCCAAGCAGACTGGTGCTGCGCCTTCAGGCGCCATCCCGCGTTTCCGCTGGGTTGGCGTTCTCGCGGTGCTCGCGCTCTGCCTTGCCTCTAATATGTACTTCACCAAGGTCTTTATGCCGGCGCACGATATCACGCCTGGTTCCAAGCGCGAAATCCTCTCGATTCCGTTCCAGCAGACGGCTCGTTTCGTCCAAAAGCACGACGGCCTCAACTCGGGCGTCAACCCCACGGTTAAGGAGGACGGCACCATCGTGGAGGCTCCTTGCGACGGTTCGGTGACCGACGAAGAGCGCGCCGTGATCGACCGGGTGCTCAAGTACGAGAACCTGGGCCGCCGCTACAACCCCGACAAGTCCGATGCCGTCAAGAACTGCTTTAACGAGTACGCCTCGCAGGAGGACATCGATGCCTATTTTGAGGTATGGGCTCAGATGTTTAAGAAGGATCCCGAGTGCTATATTTCGGCGCTTATCAATAACTACTATGGTTATTTTTATCCGAGCGCGCGCGATGCCTGGGTCTACAGCACGGCGCGTAGTGCCGAGATCATGGCGCGTCCCGACAACCTCAAGTACTTCGACTTCCATCCGGTTGACAGCAACGTGGTGCGCTGGTGTGACCATCTGATCAACCTATACCGTGTGGCGGTGCAGCGTGTTCCCTTTATCTCGCTCACCATGAGCTCGGCCACCTATGTGTGGATCATGATCGCCGTGGTGGTCTACTTGCTGCGTCGTCATTCATGGCGTGCGCTGGCGATCTGGGTGCCGCTGTTGGGCGTGCTCGCTGTGTGCCTGATTGGCCCGTGCAACGGCTCGACTTACATGCGCTACCTGTATCCGGTCATCGCCTGCATGCCCTTCGCCATCGGCGCCACCGTCACCCGCAGCGACTTCCTCTGGTTCTAATTTGGTGCATTGAGGGCCAGGTTTCTTTACACCAAAGGGGACATCATCACGACGCCTTCATTTTGGGGTTTATCTCGCAGGCCAGTAGGTATATCATAACGACGTTTGTTTATATTGCCCGAGCATCTGCGCTGGGCTTTAGGTCGAAACCGATAGGAGACACGTATGTCCGGACACTCTAAGTGGGCCACAACCAAGCATCGTAAGGGCGCGCAGGACGCCAAGCGTTCCGCCCTCTTCTCCAAGCTGAGCCGCAACATCACCGTTGCTGCCCGTCTCGGCGGCGACCCGCTGCCCGAGAACAACGCCAGCCTCGCCGCTGCCGTTGCTAAGGCCAAGGCTCAGTCCATGCCCAAGGACAAGATCAAGTCCGCTATCGACAAGGCCTTCGGTTCGGGTGCCGATGCCGCCGTCTACGAGAACATCGTGTACGAGGGCTACGGTCCCGCCGGTGTCGCCGTCTACGTCGACTGCCTGACCGACAACCGCAACCGTACCGCCGCTGATGTCCGTTCCGCCTTCTCCCACGCTGGTGGCAACCTGGGCACCTCCGGCTCCGTCGCCTTCCAGTTTGAGCGTAAAGGCCAGATCGTCGTCGCCAAGGAGATCCTGGACGAGAACGCCAAGAAGGAGACCATGATCTCCAACGGTGCTGCCGGTGACGAGGATGAGTTTATGATGGCGATCGCCGAGGCCGGTGGCGAGGACTACGAGGACGCCGGCGAGGAGTGGATCGTCTGGACTACTGCCAACGAGGTCATGGCTGTCTCCAAGGCGCTCGAGGAGCAGGGCGTCCAGGTCAAGGGCTCCGAGACCACCATGGTCCCGACCACCCCGACCGAGGTCTCCGGCGCCGACGCCAAGAAGGTTCAGCGCCTCATCGACCGTCTTGAGGAGCTCGACGACGTCCAGGATGTTTACAGCACCATGGACATGACCGACGAGGTCATCGCTGCCCTCGAGGAGGAGTAGCGCCCGCACGGGTTAAGCCGTGCATATCTGGGCATAATGAAGCGAGCATGCAAGCCTCGTGGAATAGATGAGCCGGATCCGCGTGCGTAGAGCACCGGACCCGGCTCTTTTATAATGATGCGAACCGTTTTGCATTTCGAGAGCCGAGATTTGAAGGGAGCGCCGCGTGCGTGTACTCAAACGAGCCCTAGCGATCGTGTACCTTGCCGCTACCATCGTGGCGCTGGGTACGCTTGTCTGCCAGTTTTGGGGGCCGTATACGTATCGCTTTATGTTGCTGATGCGCGACCCCATGCCGCGCATTGTCGTGACGGCATGCGGCGGAGTTGTGGCGATCGGCGTGCTGGTAAGCTTCTTCCGCCTGATGTTTGCTCGTCGCGAGCCGTCCTGCGTGCATCCGGCGGGGGAGCGCAATATCGAGGTCACGCTCGTGGCGCTTTCTTCGTGTGCCAGGGCTGCTGCCGAGCGCGACGACCGCGTGATGGTCGAGCATGTCGAGGCCCGCGTCCAAGGCTCCGATGATTCGCACGTCCGATTTAAGGTCGAGGCTATCGCGCTTGACGATAAGGACGTGGCATCTCTGGCTACCGCGATGCAGCAGCGCATCGAGGAAGCTTGCGACACCATGCTCGGCACGCCGGGTACGACCACGCGCGTCCGTTTTTTGCCGTCCAAGACTACCGTCCAGACCGTGGAGGTTTCCGGTGAGTGATACCAATCAAGATAAGACCGCTCGTACGCCGCGCCTGACGATTGACCAGAGCGCTGCGCCGGCGAGCGAACCTGTTGATTCCAAAGCAGAGGCAGCCGAGTTACAAGACGCGGCAGCCGCGGATTTTGACGAGGCTATGGGTCTCATCAAGGGTACGGGCGCTGCCATCTGGAGCTATGCTGTGCGTCATCCCAACACCACGCTCGGTGCCGTCGCTGGCTTTATCCTCGCCGTGTTGGTGCTCACGCTCGGCCTGTGGGACACGCTCGTCATTGCATTCTTCGTGCTGATCGGCGCCGTGATCGGCCAAATTCGCGACGGCGAAAACGGGATCGTCAACTTCTTCGGCCGTCTGTTTAGCGGCCGCTAATATGTATTCGACTGTCGCATCCGCGGCAGGCATAAGGAGGAACCATGGCTTTTAATACGAAGGTCGATGTGGCCGATACCGAGCTCGAGGAGAATGAGGCGGCCGTCGCCGAAGCCGAGGATGTGACGCTCGAGGATGAGGCGCTCGTCGAGGCCGAGTCCGCCGATGACGCGGACGAGGATGATGAGGAAACAGACGAGTCCGAGGACTCGCTGACCTATTCCAACGGTGTGATCGAGAAGATCGTCGCCATGGCCACCCGCGAGGTGCCGCACGTCCTGGGCATGAAGGGTAACCTTATGCACTTTGTGCAGGAGCAGTTTGGTGCCGAGAATCTGACTAAGGGCGTGACGGTTGAGGTCACCGATGACAATCGCGTGGTCGTCAACATCTCCGTCATTATCGAGTACGGCGCCTATGCGCCCGCGATCTTCGACGATGTCAAGGCACGTGTCACCGAGCGCCTTGCCGCGATGACCGGCCTTGAGGTGGCGGGCGTCAACCTGCGCATCGAGGACGTCATCACCCCCGAGGAGTACGAGCACCGCACCAGCCAGCACGAGTAACCTTCCAAAAAGGGACAGGTTTGTTTTGGCAGGCTTTATCTGCGAAAACGTTAAACGGCCGACCGCGCAAGCAAAAGCGTGGCCGGCCGTTATTTGTATGCCCCCCGATGTGGGCATACCGCTCGTCTAACTAGGGGTTGCAATCGTCGCGTTCCGCGTTACCCTAATGGGCGCATTGTTTCCAAATTGTTAACGAGGGGTTGCCGTAATGGCCGACGAGCACGAAACAGAAAGCAAGGCATGGGCGATTGAGGCCGCCGCGGCAGAGGCGGCATCGCGTGCTGCCGAGGAGGTGCATCGTCCTCCCGTGGTGCCGATGGAGCGCGTGGTTGATCGCACCGATATCGAGCGCGGCGAGCGTGTCGGTCAAAAGCGCAGCCAGGAGCCGGGCTTCCCGCGCTTTTTTGCCGAGCTCAATCTGGGCCTGATTCTTACGGCCTTCGCCATCGTTGCGTTTAAAACCCCTAATCACTTTGCTTTTGGCGGCACCTCGGGCGTGTCGGTCATTCTGTCCACGCTGTTCCCGACCCTGCCCGTCGGCGTTTTTATGTGGATTATCAACGCGGTTCTCGTCGTCTTGGGCTTTATCTTTTTGGAGCGCAAGGCAATCCTGTGGAGCGTCTTCGCCTCGTTTGCGCTTTCGGCCTATGTTTCGCTGTTTGAGCTTTTTATTCCGACCGATGTCTCTCTGACGGGTGATATGTGGCTCGACCTGTGCTTTGCCGTCATCTTGCCGGCGCTCGGCAGCGCTATTGTCTTTGATATTGGCGCCTCGACGGGCGGCACGGACATTCTTGCCATGATCCTCAAGCGCCGCACGACGCTCGAGATTGGCCGCGCGCTGCTGTTGGTTGATATCGGCATCGTGGCCATCGCGGCCTTTTTGTATGGCCCGCGTGTCGGTCTGTATTGTGTGCTCGGCCTGTTTGCCAAGACGCTTGTGGTCGACAAAGCCATTGAGAGCATTCACCTGCGCAAAGTCTGCACGGTCATTTGCTCCGAGCCCCTTAAGGTCGAGGAGTTTATCGTCAAGCATCTCAACCGTACGGCGACCATCAGTCGCGGCTACGGTGCCTTCTCGGGCAAGTGCGTGACGGTGATCATGAGCGTGCTGAGCCGTCGCGAGGCCGTGCAGCTGCGCCGTTATGCGCGCGAGGTCGATCCGGGTGCCTTTATCACGATCGTCGACAGCTCCGAGATTGTCGGCAAGGGCTTCCGCGGCACGAACTAGCGCGGACACATTCATCAAACAATCGAAAAGCGCCTCGCGCGTTGCAAATACGTCATCTAAGAGTATTTGTCCTCACATTGGGTGATAATGATGCCAAAGACATCGTTTGCGATCCAGGTGATTCGCTCTAGATACGAAGGGATGATTTCGATGTTCTGCTCGCAGTGTGGCGCCCCTATGGGCGATAACGACAAGTTCTGCGGCGTGTGTGGTGCCCCCAATGCCGGTGCTGCAGCCTCCGCCCCTCAGGGTCAACCTCAGCCTCAGCAATTTGTCCCTCAGCCTCCCATGAACGCGTCCAAGGGCTGTGTGGCTCAGGCGTTTGAGGATATGACCAAGACTCCGGGTGTGCTGCGGCGCGTGTGCCAGATCGCTTTTTTGCCGGCGCTGATTTGCGTTGTGTCGGTGCTCGTGTTGTTTATTCCCGTTATTGGCGGCATTGCAGCTGCCATCGGCTTTTTGGTAGCTTGCATTGCGAGCGTGTGCGGTTCCGGCTTTTTTAAAGGTGGAGACGATATCGGAGGCATTGAAATCCGTGGGGTTGAAAAT
>CANNPG010000016.1:0-13192 GCA_947507375.1 uncultured Collinsella sp.
TGTTAGTGTTGATAAGATTCATTTTTTTTTAATGATTTTAGCGCGTAGGGTCGGCCGCGTTCCATCCAAAAGACGTTCACATTGATAAACCGTTTCATCAGCGGTTCTGCCTGCTAAATTGTTCAAATAATGATAAAAACTCTGGTAAAGCCATCAGTTTCCAGCATAATGAATGACGTACGTGCATTGCGGCTGTGTTGGGATTACCTTCGGTGCCGTGCGCATTTTGTCTAATGAGGATGAAAGGAAGGCACAATGAGCGACGAAGAGCTCAAAAAGGTTGCCAACGAGGTAAGGAAGGGCATCGTCACCGGCGTGCACGCTGCCAAGTCCGGCCATCCGGGCGGTTCGCTCGGCGCTGCCGACATCATGACCTATCTGTACTTTGAGGAAATGAACGTCGACCCGGCCGATCCCCGCAAGGCCGATCGCGACCGTTTTGTGCTCTCCAAGGGCCATTGCGCTCCGGGCCTGTACGCCGTGCTCGCCGAGCGTGGGTTCTTCCCCAAGGAGGATCTCGAGACGCTGCGCCATATCGGCAGCCACCTGCAGGGTCATCCCAACATGAACGACACCCCGGGCGTCGACATGTCCACCGGCTCGCTCGGCCAGGGTATCTCCGCCGCCGTGGGTATGGCCGTTGCCGCCAAGCACTGGGGCGATACTTACCGCACGTACGCCCTGCTGGGCGATGGCGAGAGCGAGGAGGGCCAGGTCTGGGAGGCCGCCATGTTTGCCGGCAACCAGCAGCTCGATAACCTCTGCGTGATCGTCGACCACAACGGCCTGCAGATCGACGGCCCCGTCGAGGAGGTCAACGACCCCATGCCGCTCGCCGACAAGTTCCGCGCCTTTAAGTTCCATGTGGTGGAGCTCGCCGACGGCAACGATTTCGATCAGATCCGCGCCGCCTTTGCCGAGGCCCGCGCCACCAAGGGTCAGCCGACCGCCATTATCGCCGAGACCATGAAGGGCAAGGGCGTTTCCTTTATGGAGAACCAGGTGGGCTGGCACGGTAAGGCCCCCAACGATGAACAGTTTGAGCAGGCCATGGCAGAGCTCACGGCCGCCGGAGAGGAGCTCTAGGATGGCAGACGTCAAGAAAATCGCCACGCGCGTAAGCTACGGCGAGGCCCTCGTCGAGCTCGCCAACGAGCACGATGACTTTGTGGTCCTCGACGCCGACCTGGCCGCCGCCACGCAGACCGGCAAGTTCAAGGCAGCCTGCCCCGACCGCTTCTTCGATGTAGGCATTGCCGAGAGCAACCTGATGGGTGTTGCCGCCGGTATCGCAACCACCGGCCGCGTTGCCTTCGCGAGCAGCTTTGCCATGTTCGCCGCCGGCCGCGCTTTTGAGCAGGTCCGTAACTCCATCGGCTACCCGCACCTCAACGTTAAGATCGGTGCCACGCACGCCGGTATCTCGGTGGGCGAGGATGGCGCCACGCACCAGTGCTGCGAGGATATCGCCCTCATGCGCGTCATCCCCGGCATGACCGTGATTGTTCCCGCCGACGACGTGGAGGCCCGCGCCGTGACGCGCGCCGCCTACGAGTGCGACGGTCCGGTGTACATGCGCTTCGCCCGTTTGGCCTCGCCGGTTATCAACGACCCCGAGACCTACAAGTTCGAGTTGGGTAAGGGCATTGTCATGCGCGAGGGCGCCGATGTGACCATCATCGCCTGCGGCCTGATGGTCGGCGAGGCTCTCGAGGCCGCCGAGCAGCTCGCTGCCGAGGGCATCGACGCCGAGGTCATCAACATGCACACCATCAAGCCCATCGATGCCGACCTGATCGTCAAGAGCGCCACCAAGACCGGCCACGTCGTGACCGTCGAGGAGCATTCTGTAATCGGTGGCCTGGGCAGCGCCGTTGCCGACGTCCTGTGCGAGCAGTGCCCGACGCCGCTCAAGAAGATCGGCGTCAACGACACCTTCGGTGAGTCCGGCCCGGGCGCCGAGCTCCTGCACAAGTACGGCCTGGACGCCGCCAACATCGTGGCGACCACCAAGGAGTTCTTGGCATAAGGCAAGGCGGATCTCAAGGACTGCTTCGCCAGAACTATAAAACTGTTTCGCCAGTACTATGGAAACCCGGCAGGGGCGCTCGCTTGGAGAGCGCCCCTGTTTCAGTTGCGGTGAAATAAGGACTGTTTTGCCAGCTTAAAGGCTCAACAGTCCCTATTTCACCGCAACTCATGAAGACGCCCCTCAAGCACGGTCCCATCAGGGAAAAGGGCATATATCGACAAAGCGCAATTCAGACCCTTCCAACTTTGTATATGCAACACCCCAAGTAAAACGCGGCGACCCCTTAGTTACCGCAGGCCGGACACAGGGTTACTCTCCAAATCTTTCCGCAGGACGGAGGAGCCCCCGCCGCGCGAAGCGCGCAGCGGGGGCTCCGACATGTCCGAGGACGATTTGGAGAGTAACCCTGTGTCCGGCCGACGGGATCCCTAAGCACGCCATGCTTCTTATGTGCAGCAAAGCTAATGCTGCTAAAATACAAAGCGCTCATGTAGTTTAAACGCACGACGATAAGGAGCACCAGTGGGTAACCACTTCCGTACCTCCGGTGCGGGCGATGATGCCCCCAAGACGCAGACAGGCGTCCAGGGCAGTCGTTTCGCCACTCCGGATTCAGAGGGCCAGCCTGTTGCTCAGGCCCCCGCTCAGCCGGCAGATCAGGCACAGCCGGCATCCGATCCCTTTGCCTACAATCCCACCAGCGATGTTGCGCTTTCCGGCGCGGCGGGTTTTGAGCCCGTTCAGGCCGTGACCGCTCGCGTGGAGCAGCCTCAGGCTGGCGCCGCCACGCCGCAGCCTACCATGGCCGGCATTCCCGACCCCTTGGCCCCTGCGACGCCGGCTCCTCAGCCTGCGCAGTCCGGTCTCTTTGCCGCTATTCCCGACCCCACTCAGCCTGCTGCCCCGGTGGTCGAGAGCGATCAGGCCGCCGAGGTCGCAAGCCTCGATAACGCGCTCAACAACCCCGATTTTACGTCGGTGTTTGCGCCCATCGATCCGCAGGCCAGCCGCAAGAAGATGGCCAAGCAGGCCGGTGTCGAGCCCGTTATCCTTATGGAGCATGTCACCAAGATCTATCCGGCACAGCCCAATAAGCCTGCACTCGACGACATCAACATCGAGATCTATCCGGGCGAGTTCGTCTTCCTGGTCGGTCACTCCGGTTCGGGTAAGACCACGCTGCTGTCGACGCTCAACCGCGACGTCAAGCCGACGAGCGGCCGCATCCTGGTTGCCGGTCAGGACCTCATGAAGATCAAGAACCGCAAGGTTCCGTTCCTGCGCCGCCAGATTGGCGCCGTGTTCCAGGACTTTAAGCTTCTGCCGCAAAAGACCGCCTACGAAAACGTGGCGTTTGCCCTGCAGTGCATCGGCAAGCCCAAGGGCGTCATTCGCAGCCAGGTGCCCGAGGTGCTGCGTCTGGTCGGTCTGGCCGATCAGATGGACTCGCTGCCCGACCAGCTTTCCGGTGGCGAGCAGCAGCGCGTTGCCGTCGCCCGTGCTATGGTCAACCGTCCGCCGCTGCTGATCTGCGACGAGCCCACGGGCAACCTCGACCCGGCGATCTCGCTGGGCATCATGAAGCTGCTTGAGCGTATTAACCGCACCGGCACCACCGTGATCGTCGCCACGCACGACCGCGAGATGGTCGATAGCATGCACCGTCGCGTGATCGCCCTCGAGGGCGGCCACGTCATCCGCGACCAGGAGAGGGGAGGTTACGGCAACTATGGCACCAACTAACGTGGGCTACTCCTTCAAAGAGGCAATCAGCCACTTCTTCCGTAACTGGACTACCTCGCTCGGCGCCGTCATCACGATCTTCCTTTCGCTGTTTATCATCGGCCTGTTCATCATGGGCTCTGCGATGCTGAACTCCGTGATCGGCACCGTCGAGGATCAGGTTGTCATCAACGCGTTCATTAGTGATGACGCCGATCAGGCCGATGTTCAGGCTTTTGAGGCCGAGCTTAAGACGTGGAATAACGTCAAGTCCGTGACCTATAAGGACAAGGACGACGCGCTGGCCGAGTATACGAGCAAGATGTCGGGCAACGCCGACGCCACCATGAGCGCGCTCGATGGCCAGAACCCGCTGCCGGCTTCCTTCGCTATTGAGATGGACGATCCGTCCAAGGTCGAGAGCACGGCAAAGAAGCTCAAGAAGGATGCTGATTTCCAGAAGATCGCGGATGACGGCGACGTCAACGCGAGCGTGCTGTACGGCCAGGAGGAAGTGAGCCGCCTGTTCCAGGTGACCAACTACATCCGCATCGCCGCCGTGGTGCTCGTTGGCCTGCTGACTTTTATCGCGTTCATCTTTATCAACAACACGATTCGCCTGTCCATTACGGCGCGTCGTCGTGAGATTGCGATTATGCGTCTGGTCGGCGCCAGCAACGGCTTCATTCGTGGCCCGTTTATCACCGAGGGCGTACTGCAGGCCATTTTGGGCTCGCTGCTTTCCATCGGCGTTCTGGAGCTGCTGCGCAATCTGATGATTCCGCGTTTGCAGGAGAGCATCGGCTGGATGTCGTTTGCCCTGCCGATGCAGTACTACCTGGTGACCTATGCTGCGCTGATTCTGGTCGGCGTGATTATCGGCCTCTTTGGTTCTGCCATCGCCATGCGTCGCTACCTGCGCGTGTAGGCATGCCTGGAATTCATCCCTTCCAACGGGTCGTCTCTTATGGGGCGGCCCGTTTTTTGATCCCTAGGGGACGGCAGGAAAGCGAATCATTTGGGTAGACTCTTTGGAGTTCGCAATCGATAGTTAGGAGGCGCCATGGGGCGCAATAACAAGCATAAGCGTGGAGCTCGCAATAAGCGCGGGCCGGTGCGCAGCGAACGCCGTCCGAGCCTGACCGGGCGCGTGCAGCTCCATGAGCACAGTGCCTATGTCATAACCGAGAATGGCGACTACAAGGTCATGGGTCGCGGTAAGCGCGAGATCATGGATGGCGATACCGTTGCCGTGAGCATTAAGAACAGCCCGCACGGTGAGCGGCGCGCCGTGATCGAAAGCGTGGTTGAGCGTGCAGCCATAAGCGTGGTGGGCACGTACCAGACCGCCGGTCCGCTCGGTGTGATTGAGCCGCTCGATTCGCGTCTGAAGGCCGACTTCTTCATTCTGCCCGAGGATACCTCGGCGGATCGTCTGGGCGTCCACCCGGGTGATGCTGTTGTCGCGCGCATTTTGACCTACCCGACGCGCCTGGAATCGGGTACCGTGACGATCGAACGCCGCATTGGCGGAGATGACGCGCCCGATTTGGGCGTTCAATATGTGATGGCGCGTTACGGCTTTACCGATAGCTATCCCGAGGCCGCGCTGGCCGAGGCCGAGGGGCTTTCGCTCGATGTGTCCGCGGCGCTTAAGGACCCGCTCCGCCGCGATCTGCGCGACCGCTTTGTCATCACGATCGACCCAGTCGACGCGCGCGACTTTGACGACGCCATTTCGCTGGAGCGCACGCCCGAGGGTGGCTACAAGCTGGGTGTGCATATCGCCGACGTTTCACACTATGTGGCTTGGGACGGGCATATCGATCTTGAGGCTCGCCATCGTACGACATCGGTGTATCTGGCCGATCGCGTGCTTCCCATGCTGCCCGAACGCCTGTCCTGTGACCTGTGCTCGCTTCGCCCTGACGAGGACCGCCTTGCGTTTACCGTCGATATCGAGCTCGATGCGCAGGGTCGCGTGCGGCATTACGATCCGTACCCCAGCGTGATTCGCTCGCGTGTGCGTATGGACTATGACGGCGCCGAGGCGCTGCTGGTGCGTGCCGGTGCGGTTGAGTATTCGGTGCTGGAGGGCGCGGCCGAGGATGTTGCGGCTGCCGAGGCCTCGCGCGAGGAAGCGCTTGAGCGCGGTCTTGCGTGCGAGGAGGTCGCCCGCGGCTACAACGTCGACCTCGGCGATTTCCTTGTCGCCGCCAACGAACTCGCCGAACTTCGCCGTCGTATTCGTCGCGCCCGCGGCTCAGTCGATTTTGACACGGCCGAGATTCGTGCTCTGTTGGATGAGGACGGAGTACCCGTGCAGATTGTGGCGCGTGAGCGTTCGTGTGCCACGTCGCTTATCGAGGAAGCCATGCTGCTCGCCAACGAGTGCGTTGCAGAGTGGCTGGCAGACCGTGATATCGAGGCCTGCTATCGCGTGCACGACGATCCCAGCCCCGACAGCCTGCACGGTGCCGCCGTGGCGCTGGCGCAGCTGGGCATCATCGATGACCGCCGTGCGGCTGGTATTGCCCTGGGAAGTCCCGATGAGCTGCAGGCTGCGGTTGACGCCGCGGCCGGCACGGCTAACGCTCCGCTCGTCAACACGTTGCTCTTGCGCAGTATGCAGCGCGCGCTGTACAAGCCACGCAACGAGGGCCACTTTGCGCTTGCCGCGCCGTGCTATTGCCACTTCACGAGTCCCATTCGCCGCTATCCCGACCTGGTGGTGCATCGCGTGCTCAAACTGCAGTTGGCCTATGAGCAGCTCGGCGGCAAGGACGCCTTGGTCCGTACGCCGCGGCTGATCGGCAAGGGGCGCGAGTCGCTGCCGCGCATTCTGCCGCAGATCTGCCGCGCATGTAGCGATGCCGAGCGCGCGGCAGATGCCGCCAGCCATGCGACGCAAAAGATCAAGATTGCCCAGTACTATGAGGACCGTCTGGGTGAGCGCTATGCCGGAACCGTCTCGTGGGTTAGCAGCATGGGCCTCTTTGTGCGCTTGGACCTAACACAGGTCGAGGGCCTGGTTTCAATTAAGAGCCTGGGCAACGAGTGGTTCGAGTTCGACGAGGACGCGCTTACGCTGACGGGCGCCGACACGGGGACTCGCTATGAACTGGGCCAGCGCGTGATTATCGAGGTCTCGCGCGTCAATACCACGCGTGGACACTTGGACTTTAAGCTTATCCATTAGCTAAATCCCGAGTCGTGGCGAGAGAGCGGAGGACGGTCTTTCGTGGCCGCCCTCCGCATTTGAATAGTGGCTACCTTGCCGTCTGCTCGGCCGCCCGCTTACCTGCTATTTGAGAGGTAAAACCTACCAAAATAAACCTGTCCCTTTTGGCAGGTTTACAAGAAAGCGGGGATGAGATGGCGACGGTGTACGGGTATGCGCGGGTGAGTTCGCGCGATCAGAATCTGAATCGGCAGCTGGATGCGCTGGGCGCCTATGGCGTGGGCTCAGCGAATATTTATGCCGACCATGCGAGCGGCAAGGACTTCGATCGACCGCATTATCGCGAGCTGTTGCACGTCCTGGGAGACGGGGACGTGCTGGTGGTGCTTTCTATCGACCGACTTGGTCGTAATTACTCCGAGATTCTTGAGGAATGGCGACGCATTACCAAGGAGCTCGGGGTTGCCATTGTGGTGTTGGACATGCCATTGCTTGACACGCGCGCTAGGGCCAGCGGCGCGCCGGATGTGACCAACGTCCTGATTGCCGATATTGTGCTGCAACTGCTGAGCTACGTGGCGCAGGTGGAGCGCGAGAATATCCATCGGCGCCAAGCGGAGGGAATTGCAGCGGCGCGGGCGCGAGGGGTCCGTTTCGGTCGACCTCGCAAGCCGTGCCCTCCTCAGTTTGAGCTGGTGCGCGATAGCTATGAGGCAGGCGATATTACCCGCAGCCAGGCAGCAAAGTGCCTGGGCGTGTGCGTGGGGACGTTCGATCGCTGGATGCGCGAGGCGGGGTAGGGGTTTGCGTCGCTTTGTCGCTTCCTGTTGCGATTCAAATTTTGATACGGTGACGATGCCATTTGGGGCTACACTCGCTGATATTCAAAAAAGGAGGTTGGCCCTTGGCGCGAGTAAAACAAATAATCGGATTGACCGCGATCGTTCTGTTCGCTGCAACGCTGGCGGGCATCTGGGTGCTGACGGAGCAAAATGCGGTGGAGACGTCGTTGCTGAGCGAGTCCACCGCGCGTGTGGTGGAGGGCCAGGCTACGGGCGTTCAGGCTGTCGATGCCACGGGTGAAGCCCAGACGGAGTACGGAATGACCGGGGGCGCCGATTCGACTGCCTCGAATGTCCGGTCTGGCCGACTTGCTTCCATTCGCATGTGGGTGGGCACAAACGTCCGTCGCGTTGCCCATACCGTAGAGTTTTTCTTCGTCGGATTGTTCGCCTCCGTGGTCGTGGTTTGCTTTTCCAGGCGTCCGTGGAGCGTATGCTCCCGTTGCGTGCCTGTATTGCTCTTTTGCGCCGCCTGCTCCGTTGGCGATCAGGTGCATAAGATCTTTGTTCCCGGAAGGCATTTCGACGTTATCGATTTAGGATTCGACGCTGCGGGCTATGCCACCGCCATGCTGTCGGTATTGCTGGCGGCGGCGTTGGTGCGCCATGCGACTCGGCCGATCGGCGCCCATGCGAGGCGCTAGCCGGTAACAAACCCGTTTCTGATAATGCGACCTTGTTGAATTATTTTGTGTCGCGCGTATTTCCGAGCGGTCGGATTTGAGGGGCGAGCGGTAGAACGCTCGCCCTTTGTGCGCCACGATGCGGCACAATGTACCGCAAAAGCTGTTTGTATCCGGTACGAATCGTTCGTTGGTCTTTAATTCTTCTCAACGGAGGTGTTTGAGATGGCAAACGGATTGCTTTTGCGGCTTCGCGAGCGTGAGCTCAGCGCGAGCCCGGCGGAACGCAATGTCATCGCATATGTAAGCGCTCATCCGCACGAGGTGGTCGGGCTGTCCGTCCGCGGTCTTGCCGATGTCACGTTCTCCTCGCCCTCGAGCATTTTGCGCTTTTGCAAGCGTTTGGGTTTTGCGGGCTACAAGGAGTTCCAGCGCGAACTGATTGCCGAGCTGGCGCTCTTAGGTGACAAGAAAGACGTAGCCCTCGAGGACATCTCCATGGATGACAGCGTCGAACGTATCGTGGGGAAGGTGATGAAAAGCAACGTGCGCACGATCGAGGCGACGGCGCGAACGCTCGATTACACCGTCTTGGAGCGATGCGCGGCCCGTCTTAAGCGGGCACGCGCGGTCAATCTGTTCGGTATTGGTGCTTCTCGTTTGGTCGCGCATGACCTGGCGCAAAAGCTCATGCGTGTCGACAAAGAGTGCCGTCTGTACGACGACTGGCATGATCAGCTCTTATGTGCCAAGAACATGCATGAGGGCGATATGGCAATCGCCTTTAGCTACTCGGGCTTGACGCAAGAGGTGCTGGACTGCACCGCCGAGGCTCAACGTCACAACTGTCCCGTTGTGGCCGTTACCAAAGTAGATGGATCATCCAAGCTTGCCACCATGGCCGATGCCGTGCTCGGCGTCGCCGCGAGTGAACCCTTGGTCCGCAGCGGTGCCATGGCTTCGCGTATGGCCCAGCTTATGGTTGTCGATGCCCTGTACGCTGCTTACGTTGCCAGCGACTACGAACGGGCGACGCATGTCATTAAGCAAAACTACATCGAGAAACAGGAAAGATGAGGTGAATGAAATGCTCGATTTAACAAAATTCACGACCGAACAGCGTAATCAAAGGTCAATGGACCTCGATACGATGACATCGCTGCAAATCGTCACGACGATGAACGATGAGGATCTTCGTGCCGTCCAGTCGGTCACGAAAGTGTTGCCCCAGGTTGCCACAGCAATCGACTGGGCTGCTGAGACACTCGAGCGCGGCGGGCGCGTCTTTTACATGGGCGCAGGCACCAGCGGTCGTCTGGGCGTACTCGACGCTTCGGAGTGTCCGCCCACGTTTGGCGTATCGCCCGATCTGGTCGTCGGGCTCATTGCCGGGGGCGAGACGGCGTTTATCAAGGCTGTCGAAGGTGCCGAAGACAGCGAGGAGCTTGGCGCGAGCGACCTGCGGGAGCGTGGACTCTCGGACAAGGATCTTGTCGTTGGCCTGGCGGCAAGCGGTCGTACTCCCTATGTGGTGGGCGGCCTTGTGTACGCCAAGGCAACTGGGTGCAAGACCATTGCAATTGCCTGTAACCAAGGGTCGAAGATCGGGGAGAGCGCAGATCTTGCCATTGAGCCCGTGCCCGGTCCCGAGGTGCTGACCGGCTCAACGAGGCTCAAGGCGGGAACGGTCCAGAAGCTCATTCTCAACATGATTTCGACCGGTGCCATGGTCAAGATCGGCAAGGTATACCAAAACCTGATGGTCGATGTGCAGCAGACGAACGAGAAGTTGGTGGTGCGCGGCCAGAACATCGTGATGGAGGCGACCGGCTGCACGCGCGAGCGCGCTGTTCAGGTGCTTACAGATGCCGGCGGCCACGTAAAAACCGCTATTGTCTCGGTGCTGCTGGACTGCGATGCCGAGCAGGCTGCGGTAGCTCTTGAGCGGGCGCGAGGTCATGTCCGTGCTGCGGTGAGTGGCCATGGGAAGAGCAATGCCGATGCCCAATAGGTGCGCGGCGTGAGCTGATATGACATCCAGACGAGATACCCAATACAAGGAGGAGTTATGACGAACAAAGAGCTGGCTCAAAAGCTGCTGGACCTTTTGGGCGGTAAAGACAACGTGCTCGCAAACGCGGCGTGCATGACGCGCCTGCGCGTGACCGTCAAAGACACGGGCAACGTCGACACGGAGGGCATTAAGGCACTCGACGGCGTGATGGGCCTGGTCGAGGACGACACGATGCAGATTGTGCTGGGTCCGGGCAAGGTGAATAAGGTGCTCGAGGAGTTCTCCAAGCTCACCGGCCTTGCGAAAGGCGTTGCTGACGAGAGCGTGGTTGACGCTGCGGCCACAAACAAGGCCGCGCAGAAGGCCAAGTACGAGTCCAAGCCGGTTCAGGCCTTCCTCAAGAAGATTTCCAATGTCTTCGTCGCCCTGCTTCCCGGCATCATTGCGGCTGGCCTCATCAACGGTATCTGCAACGTCATTAACGTCTCGACGGCAGGAGCGCTTGCAGGCGAGTGGTGGTACCAGGGCATTCGTTCCATGGGCTGGGCCCTGTTTGCCTATCTGCCTATCTTGGTGGGCTATAACGCGGCACGTGAGTTTGGTGGTTCCGCTGCGCTGGGCGGCATCGCCGGCATGATGTGCATCGCCAACAGTGCCATGCCCCTGCTTGCGCCTGGCACGGCTGATCCTGCCACTGCCATTCTGCTGCCGTTCACCAATGCGCAGTACAACCCCGCAGCGGGCGGCATGATCGCGGCTCTCATCGCTGGCGCATTTTTTGCCTGGATGGAGCGTCAGATTCGCAAGATTATGCCCAACGCACTCGACACGTTCTTGTCTCCGCTGCTGGTGCTCATCATCGGCGCCTTTGCTCTGATGCTCGTCATCCAGCCGGTTGGCGCATGGCTGACGACTGCCATCTTTAGCGTTTTGACCTTTATCTTCGAGAAGTTGGGCGTCCTGGGCGGCTATATCCTGTCGGCAGGCTTCTTGCCGCTGGTTTCCGTCGGCCTGCATCAGGCGCTCACGCCGATCCACGCTATGCTCAACGATCCCGACGGCGCTACCAAGGGTATCAATTACCTGCTTCCCATCCTTATGATGGCTGGCGGCGGCCAGGTCGGTGCCGGTTTGGCGCTGTACTTTAAGACCAAGAACGCCAAGCTCAAGAAGTACGTCGCAGAGTCCATTCCCGTTGGAATCCTGGGTGTGGGCGAGCCTCTGATGTATGCTGTTACGCTGCCGCTCGTTCGTCCGTTTGTGACGGCCTGCCTGGGTGCCGGATTTGGCGGCGCGCTCGCGGCGCTGCTTCACATCGGCACGGTTTCTCAGGGCGTTTCCGGTCTGTTTGGCCTGCTGATCGTTGTTCCTGGCCAGCAGCTCGGCTACGTTGCCGCTATGCTGCTTGCCTATGCCGCCGGCTTTGTCCTGACGTGGTTCTTTGGCGTCGACGAGCAGAAGATCAACGAGTTCTTTGGCGAGTAGTTTGATATCGCGAGCCGTGTTGCTCGGGGCTCGCGGTGCGCGGCAGATTTCTTGATGCTATGGTTGTGCCGGCGGGGCTAACTGCTCCGCCGGCCTTTTTTAAAGGAGCGTTGAAGCGTGAAAACGGGTATTTCGATTTATCTTTCCAGCCCTCTGCAGGATATTGAGCGGACGATTGAGCGTGGTGCCGCGGCGGGTGCGCGCTATGCGTTCACCTCGCTGCATATTCCCGAGGATGGGGGAGCGGCGTATGCAGATAAAGTCCGTCATGTGCTGTCGCTGCTTTCCGCCCGCGGCATTGCGCTCATTGCCGATGTGGGGCCTCGCACGTGCGATTTGCTCGGGCTTGAGCGCATCGAGGACCTGCGCGATCTGGGGTTGGAATACCTTCGTTTGGACTATGGCTTTAGCGCCCAGCGGGTCGCGGAGCTGTCCGGTGTATTTCGCATTGTGGTCAATGCATCGACAGTGAGTTCTGATGAAATCGCATCGTGGCGTGAGGCCGGTGCCGATGTGACTCGTTTTGCCGCCTGCCACAATTTTTACCCCAAGCCTTATACCGGTTTAGCTCTGGAGGACATTGCTCGGGTGAATCTTCGTCTTGCGGCGCTTGGATTCGAAATCATGGCTTTTGTGCCGGGTGATGCTAACGTTCGCGGGCCGGTATTCGAGGGACTGCCGACGGTCGAGGCGCAGCGCGGTCGCGCGTCAAAGGTTGCCCTCAATATGCTTGAGCTTGCACATGGCGCCGATTGCGACATTGTGTTGGTCGGCGACCCCGATCTTTCCGATGCGGGCTGGGCGCAGTTTGCTCAAGTTTCCGCCGGATACGTGGACCTGCAATGCGAGCTTGAGCCCGGTTATGCCTATGTGCGCGGGCAGATTCATCACGACCGGCCCGACTCGAGCGTCCTCATCTTTAGGTCTCAGGAGTCACGTACGACGCTTAAGCCGGATTCCGTGCCGACGGATTCCGGAGCCGGCCTGCCACGAAAGGCGGGGTCGATCGCTGTGAGCAATAGCGGATATGGGCGCTACGAAGGCGAGCTTGAGATTGCGCGGGTCGATCTTCCCGGTGACGAGCGCATGAACGTTGCGGGCCATATCACGCCCGAGGCAATGGAGCTGCTGCCGTTCATCAAACGCGGATTCGGGGTACGGTTCGTTTAGCGTGTGACCCGTGGGCTACAATTGGCCCATCATACGAAGGCGCCTCGTGTGGCGTGTGCCTGCGTTGGCCGATCTATATTCGGAGGATTTCCATGACCGTACTGTTTGTTGAATATCCCAAGT
>CANNPG010000017.1:0-13100 GCA_947507375.1 uncultured Collinsella sp.
TTTGCATGCAGACGAATTCGTTTAAGGCCTGATGTTTGAACCCAACGACACCATTTTTGAAGATATGGGTAGTGGGGGATGATCCTAGACATTCGCACCATTGGCCATCATGCCAAGCTAGTGCTTTTTACCTATATGTTGTTCTATAACGCCATTATCGGAGCGCCTGACGCACACGCTAAAAACTACTCGCTCATCCTTGGCAAAGGCACAAACGCGGCGCTCGCACCCATGTACGATGTCGCGTCGGGTTTGGCGTATGAGCGCATGCGCCGCCGGGCGCGCCTTGCCATGGGCGTTGGCGGCGAGAACCGTGTGGGGCGCATCGGACCCAACGCAATTCGCCGATACCACGGTATGGGCGACCCCGCGCTGGAGGCGGCGCTCACCGATGCCGGGCTATCCGAGAAGTTTTGCTTTGCGACCATGATGGACCTCGCCTACGAGGTACCCATTTGCATGGAAGAGGTCATGGACGAATACGCCGACCTGCCCGGCATGGCGGACCTGCGCGAGCATATGCTCGGCCCCGTCCGCGAAAACTGCCAGCGCACCCTCGACCTCATCAAGGCGGATATGGGCTAGACGCCCGCAATTTCCCATTTCCCAAAAGAAGAGAGGGGGGCACCCGTCGCAAAAGCTCGGATGCCCCCTCTCGTAATGTCATTTGCAATCTGCTAGCACGTGGCTCGAACCGCTGCTAGCGCGACCTTTACGCAGCGAGGCGCTTGAGGACGTCGATGAGCAGCTCGTAGAAGCGCTCGGCAGAAGCGAGCTCCATGCTCTCGTCCGGGGTGTGGACATCGGAGAGCGTCGGGCCCACGGCGATGGCGTCCAGGCCGTGCAGGGCCTCGGCAAACAGGCCGCACTCAAGGCCGGCGTGAATGGACTCGATGCGCAGCTCGGAACCAAAGAGCTCGCGATAGCTCTCGACGAAGACGTCGCGGACCGGCGAATGCTCGGCGTAGCTCCAGCCGGGATACTCGAACTCGAACTTGGCATCGAAGCCCAGGACATCGGCCAGCGTCTGCAGGCGGTCCTTGAACTCGTTCTGCAGCGAGGTGATCGAGGAGCGCGGGGACAGCATGATCTTGACTTGGTCGTCAGAGGTGGCAACCACGCCGATGTTGGAGGAAACCTCGACGGAGCCGTCGGTGGCGACGTTGCGGCGGATCACACCGTTGGGGGCAAGACGCAGGGCGCGGATGAGGGCAAGCGCGGACTTCTGGTCCATGGCCTCGACCTCGGCGTCATCGGCAATCTCGACGGTGCAAGTAAAGCCGGGGTCGAAGACCTCGAGCTCGGCAGTGACGTCGGCGATGATGCCACGGGCGATCTCGGCCGCGGCCTCGGCGGCAGCGTGATCGGCATAGACCAGAACGGCCTTGCACTCACGGTTGATGGCGTTGTCCTTGGTGCCGCCGTTGAAGCTGACGATGGCGGGCTCACCGGCGACCATCAGGCGGTCGATGATGCGGGCCATGATGAGGTTTCCGTTGCCGCGCTCCAGGTTGATATCACTGCCGGAGTGGCCGCCCAACAGACCGGAAATGTCGAGCGTGAGGGTGCTACCGGTCTTGTGCTCGCGCGCGATCGGGCAGGTGTAGGTAACGACGACGCCGCCGGCACAGCTGACGGTGGCAACGCCCTCTTCCTCGGAGTCGAGGTTAATCATGGTGCGGGCGCTAATCTGGGACTTGTCGAGCGTCTCGGCGCCGACCAGGCCAGTCTCCTCGTCGGTGGTGAATACGCACTCGAGGGCCGGATGGGCAATCGAATCGTCGTTGAGCACAGTAAGCATAAGCGCGACGGCGATACCATTGTCGGCGCCCAGGGTGGTGCCGTTGGCGGTAAGGACGCCGTCCTTGACGACCAGGTCGATACCATCGGTCGTAAAGTCGTGCTCGACGGAGCCCAACTTGTCGCACACCATATCGATGTGGCCCTGCAGCATCACGGTCGGGGCATTCTCGGCGCCGGCAGATGCGGGCTTACGAATGATGACGTTGTAGACCTCGTCCTGATACACATCGAGACCGCGCTCCTTGGCAAACGCGACCAGGAAATCGCTGATGCCCTTCTCGTTGCCAGACCCACGGGGGATCGCGCTGACCTCCTCAAAGAAATGGAACAGCTGGGCGGGCTCGTAGCCGGTAATCTTGTAGTCCATGGTGCCTCCTTGGCGCAACTGGTTAGACAGTAAGACATGCGACTTGTATATTCCCAGACTTTGCGTGCATAAACCAGTCGAAAACGCCGAGCGCCCTCGCATCATCGGCTAACGGTGGACCGTATAGCGTAACGGTCACAACTTCCGCAGCTCTACAAATCGAGGCGCCCTTTCCGGAGCGCCTCGATTGCGCGTATCAAATTGTCGCCACGCCCTACAGCGCGCCGGAACCGGCTTGCATCATGCCGCCGGGGCCCGAGGTCACGCCGCCGCTCACGGGCGCGGCGTTGCCGGTGTGCGGTGCCGCCGGGGCGGTATCGCCCCCGAGTGCACCTGCCGGACGTGGCGCTGGGATCTCGCCCGTGCCGTGGCTAAAGACGAACTTGCCGTCGGCCACATCGCACAGGACGGTATCGCCCTCGCCCCACTCGCCGGCCAGCAGTTCCTCGGACAGCGGATCCTCGATGAGCTTTTGGATGGCACGACGCAGAGGACGCGCGCCGTTGGTGAGGTCGGTACCCTCCGCCACAATCTTGTCGTAGGCCGCATCGGTAAGCTTGATGTTCATGCCGTTTGCGATCAGGCGCTGGCGCAGATCGTCCACCAACAGGTGCGCGATCTTGGTCAGGTTCTCGCCCGAGAGCTTCTGGAACACCACAATATCGTCGATACGGTTGAGCAGCTCGGGGCGGAACAGGCGCTTGAGCTCGCCCATCGCACGGCCCTTGATCTCACTCGAGGTGAGGCCCTGCTCGCCGGTGGTGCCAAAGCCAACGCTCGCATCCTGCGCGATCTCGCGGGCGCCCACGTTGGACGTCATGATGATCACGGTATTGCGGAAGTCGACCGTCTTGCCCTGACTATCAGTCAGGCGGCCCTCCTCCAGCACCTGCAGCAGGATGTTGAAGATGTCGGGGTGCGCCTTCTCGATCTCGTCGAACAGCACGACCGAATACGGGTGACGACGAACGGCCTTGGTAAGCTGACCGCCCTCGTCGTGACCCACGTAACCCGGAGGGCTACCGATGAGCTTGGAGACCTCGAACTCGCTGCCGAACTCCGACATGTCGAAGCTGATGAGCGCGTCCTTGCTGCCAAAGAGGTACTCGGCGAGCGTCTTGGCGAGCTCGGTCTTGCCTGTGCCGGTGGGACCCAGGAAGATAAAGCTGCCGCCGGGGCGACGCGGGTCCTTGAGCGGCGAGCGACTGCGGCGCACGGCCTTGGCAACGGCCTCGACAGCCTCGTCCTGACCGATGATGCGCGTCTTGAGCACGCTTTCGGCTTGCAGCAGGCGACGGCTCTCGCTCTCGGTAAGCGAAGACACCGGCACGCCCGAAGTCACGGACACGATGTCGGCGATCTGGGAGACATCGATGGTGAGCGGGCTGGCGTCGAGCTCGGCGGTCCAGGCGGCCTTGGCCTCGGCGAGCTCAATCTCGGCGGCCTTCTGCTGCTCGGTGATCTCGGCGGCCTTGTTCATGTCGTCGCTCTCGGTGGCCTCCTGCGCGGCGGCCTTGAGCTCCTCTATGCGATGCTCGGCCTCACGCACCGGCTCGGGCGCGCGGTTCGCGGCGATGCGAGCGCGGGCACCGGCCTCGTCGATGAGGTCGATGGCCTTATCGGGCAGGAAGCGATCCTGGATGTAGCGGTTGGAAAGGTTCGCGGCGGCCTCGATAGCACCCTGCGTATAGCGCACATGGTGGTGCTCCTCGTAGCGCGGCTTGAGCGCGGTCAGGATCTTAACCGTGTCCTCGACGCTCGGCTCCTCGACATCGATGATCTGGAAGCGACGCTCGAAGGCCGGATCCTTGGTGAGGTACTTGCGGAATTCCTCGGCCGTGGTGGCGCCGATAATCTGGAAGGCACCGCGCGCGAGCACGGGCTTGAGCATGGAACTCGCGTCGATGGAGCCCTCGGCAGAACCGGCACCGATGATAGTGTGCATCTCGTCGATAAACAGGATGACGTCGTCGGCTTCGGTGGCCTCCTGGATCACGTTCTTGAGGCGCTCCTCAAACTCGCCGCGATACTTGGCGCCCGCAACGAGGCCCGGCAGGTCGAGCGTCCAGATGTTCTGGTTCATAAGGTTCTCGGGCACGTTGCCGGCAGCGATCTGCTGCGCCAGGCCCTCGACGATGGCCGTCTTGCCCACGCCGGGGTCACCCAGGATAAGCGGGTTGTTCTTGGTGCGGCGCGAAAGGATCTCCATCATACGCTGGACTTCCTTTTCGCGGCCAATCACGGGATCGAGCTCGCCGTCGCGCGCCTTTTGAGTGAGGTTGGTGGCGAACTGCTTGAGCGTGTCGGTGCCGCTCCCCTTTTGCTGAGAGGCATCCGAGCCGCTAAAGAACGGCAGGCCCGCACCGGGACGACCAGCACCGGCACCGGCGAGCGGGCGCTTCTTATCCTGGTCCTTGGCAGTGAGTTTCTCGATAGCCTTTTTGATGGAGGCGGACGACACACCCAGACGCATGAGGATGTCCATGGCCATGCCGTTGCCCTCTTCGACGATGCCGATCAGCAAGTGCTCGGTCGACACGTAGGTCTGGTTGTTCTCACGCGCCACGCGGAATGAACGCTCCATCACGCTAATGACGAGCGGCGTAAAGGCGAGCTTGGCCGCCTCGGTCTCCTCACTGGGCTCGGGAACCGTGGTCTGGACCTCTTTGAGAGTATCCATGATGTCATCGTAGGAGATGTCGAGCGAACGCAGCGCCTCGGCGGCAATGCCCTCATCCTCCTTGGCAAGCGCCAGAAGCAGATGCTCGGTGCCCACCTTATTTGAATGAAGATCGAGCGCCTCTTGCTTGGCCATGGACATGACCTTACGCGCGCGATCGGTAAATCTATCTAACATGCTCGTTTCCTTACATGAGTTCATCGAAATCAAAACGCCCGCCCGTCGGCGGCGCTTTTGTCTCTTTACCCACAGGTCGTCTATGTTAACAGCTGGAGGAATATCTATAAACCCGGCTCACATGAATGCAGGTTATGACCGCATCGCGGGACTCACCGCGCGATGCGCGACGGGCGCCCCGCAAGAGAAACCCTAGACGTCTTTCACCACGTCGGGACTCGTCGCACGCGATGCGCGATAGGCATCGGCCTCCTTGGAGACGCGTTCGAGCAGCTCGGATGTATCGACGCCCTCGACTTGCGCGACCGTTTCAACCGTCTGCATGGCGACCGCCCTCAGGTACGCGCACGCGCTGTCCCCCAGCTGCTCGAGGTCTATCTCCTCGCCGCCCTCCCGGGCAAAGCCGACCGCCATCACAAAGCCCATGATGCCCGAGACCAGAAAGCCCACCGCAAAGCTCGAATCTGCCTTGAGCTCTTCTCCGTCGGGGTGGACGATCTCTCTCACGCGGTCGATGATGATCGTATGGATGCCCTGCACGACCTGCTCGGCGGCACCCGCCCTCATGGTGATGACGATGCGCCGCAGCAGGCAGCGGACGTCGCGCCGGTCGAACGCCGAAAGGTCGCCCTCGCTCGAAAAATGCCAGAGGGCATCGGTGATAAGCTCGTTATCCTGCAGCAGCTGGGTCATGGCGATGGCGACGAGTTCATCGAAATCGTGAAAATAGTAGTAAAACGTTCCGCGATTGCACTGGGCGGCGCGGGTCACCTCGCCAACCGACAGCTCGAAGATGCTGTTGTTCTCGATGAGCTCCCAAAACGCCTCGATGATACGGGTGCGCGCATCGGGCGCATCGGCGTCCTTACGCGGTCTCGCCATGCGCCTCACCGCACCCCTGCGCCTTGGCGTTCATGATGAGCATCTGAAGACGGTTCTCCACGTTGGCGAAGCTCACGTCGGGATCGTAGTCGAGCGGCAGGAACTGCGCCGTGGGATACTGCTCCTTGAGCGCATGGATGAGCCCGCGCCCCACGACATGGTTGGGCAGACACCCGAACGGCTGCAGGATCACGAAGTTGCGGCAGCCGCGCTTGGCGTGCTCGAGGATCTCCGCCGGAATCAGCACGCCCTCGCCCGCATCGAACGTATGGTGCAGGATCTTATCGCTCGCGCGCACGAGCTCGGGCATGCGCGTCGGCGGCTCGTAGAGCGGGCTCGACGCGCCCAGGCGGTCGCAACGGTCGTGCGCGAGCTCGAACAGGTTGTCCGCCGTGGCGTACCAGGCCTTTTCGGGCAGCGACAGGTCGACGTGGAACTCGCGCGACTGCGCATGCTTGTAGAAATAGGTCTTGCGGATCACGTCGGTCATGCGCGCCTCGATGACCTCGAGCCCGTTGTCCTCGAGGTAGCGCTCGATCTCGTGGTTGGCGCCGAGATGGAAATTGAGCAGGTACTCGCCCACGATGAGAACGGTCGGATGCGGGTTCGAGCGGTCGTACGGAACGGCGTCCATGATCGCAAGCGCGCGTTTGAAGCCCGTCGCCTGGCCGCTCAGCCCGGAGCGCTCCATGCCCTCGATAACCTCATCGAGCGCGCGGTCGAACGCAGCGTCCGCCGCGCCCTTCTCGAGCTCGTAGGGACGGATGCGCCTAAGCATGGCCTCGAGGGCATCGATCATGGGAAGACCGTAGGCGATCTGGATGCTCGGGCCAAGGCCGAGCTTGAAGCCCGGATGCGCATTGTGGGCATCGACGTCGTCGTTGGTGAGCACCGGGACATAGTCGTATCCCGCGTCGTCGAGCGCGCGGCGCAGCAGGGGCATGTAGTGCGTCAGGCGGCAGTCGCCGATATACTTGCCAGTCACCACGGCGACGTCGTGCGGGTCGTACTTACCGCTCTCGAGTGCCGCGAGCGCCTCGCCGATCACGATTTGCGCGGGGAAGCAGATGTCGTTGTGCACATAGCGTTTGCCCAGGCGGATGGCATCCTCGCGCCCGATATCAAGGGCCTCGGCGCGCACGCCCTGATTGCGCATCGCCGCGGTCATGAGCCTGCAGAACGCATGGGAGGTGTTGGGGACCAGCGCGATCTTGTCGTGCCGGTCGCGCTTGGTGTACTTGACCTTATACGGGTCGTCGAGCGGATGGACCGCGTGCACCCGGGCGCCCTCGGCACGCTCCTCCGCGCGACGACGGTTGACCGACTCGATAAACGAACGCACGCGAATGCCCATGGGACCGGCGACGTCGCTCTCATCGAGCTTGATCATCATCGGAACCTTGGAGCCCATCTCGCCCATCATGCGCGCGATCTCGTCGGTGAGATACGCATCGTGGCCGCAGCCGAAGCTGCCCATCTGCACGAGCTCGAGCTCGGGCGTCGATGCGACGATGACCGCGCACGACAGCATGCGCGCATGGTAGTTGTTCACGATGTCGATGCGGCTGTTGGAAAGATCGACGTTGCAGACCCCCGGCACCGCATCGGGCGTCAGCACGGGGATGCCGCGCTCAGAGAAGAGCTTGGGCAGCCCGTGGTTGACCAGCGGGTCGTTGTGGTACGGGCGCGAAGCGATCACCACCGCGTAGCCGCCGTCCTCGTGCACGTTCTCGAGCACCTGCCTGCCGCGCAGCTGCAGCTGGTTCTCAAACGTCTCCTGCGCGCGGTCCGCCTGCTCGGTCGCCTTGGCAACCAGGTCGGCATCGATATCGAAGGTCTCCTTGCACCACGCCTTGAGCTGGCGGTTTCGGTCGCCCTCGTCGTACCAGTGGAACAGCGGCGTATCGAACGGAACGCCGAAACGCTCCTCCGGGTTATCGGAATTGCGCATCACGTAGGGGTATCCCTTTACGACGGCGCACATCCACTCGCTGGTAGAGGCGGTGTTTTCGGTGGGCACCGTCGTGATGATGGGCATGAAGATGCGGTCGACGCCGGCGTCGACGAGATTGCGGATGTGCCCGTGGACGAGCTTGGCCGGGAAGCACACGGTGTCGGATGTGACGTGCGCCAGACCGCGCTCGTACATCGCCTTGGTGCTGCGTCCCGAGACGCGCACCTTAAAGCCGAGCGTGCTGAAGAACGTCGACCAGAACGGCATGGTGTCCCAGAACTCGAGCACACGGGGAATGCCGATCGTGACATCGCGCCCCCCGCTGACGGGAACCGTGGGGTACGACTCGAACAGCAGCTTCTCGCGGTCGACAAAGAGATTGGGGGCAGCCGCGGTCCGGTCGCGCCCCGTGCCGGGTGCCTGTGCCTCGCAAGCACCCTGCGGACGCAGCTCCTCCGCCGCGGGAACCTCGCGCACGAGCTCATCCCATGAGATGGCGCCGCCGCGCGGGCAGCGATTGCCCGTGACGTAAAGCGAGCCGTCGCCAAATGCCACGACCGCGCGCTGGCAGCGGTTGTTGCACCGACGGCAGGTAACGCCGCCGAACTCGCGATGCTCGAAGCGCTCCACGGCATCGAGCCCGATAAACGACGTGCCGGCGTCGCCCTTGCGGCATTCCTCGCGCGCGAGCAGGGCGATACCGATAGCGCCCATCAGCCCCGGGTGGGGCGCACGCGTGACGGGTTTGCCCAGATACTGCTCGAATGCGCGCAGCACCGCGTCGTTTCGGAACGTGCCGCCTTGGACGACGACTTTGTCGCCCAGACGGTTGAGATTTGAAACGCGAATGACCTTGGTGAACACGTTCTCGATAATCGAACGGCAGAGACCGGCCATGATGTCGCCCGGACCCTTACCGCGCCGCTGCTCGGAAACGACGCTGCTGTTCATGAACACCGTGCAGCGGCTGCCGAGAACGGCGGGGGCTTTGGACGAAAATGCCTCGGTCGCGATATCCTCAACGGCTATTCCGAGGTTTTTGGCAAAACCCTCGAGGAACGAGCCGCAGCCCGCAGAGCACGCCTCGTTGACGACGATATCGGTCAGCACGCCGTGGTTGAGCCAGATGGCCTTCATATCCTGTCCGCCGATGTCGAGCACGAAGGTCGCATCGGGAACGCATGCGCACGCGGCGCGGGCGTGCGCGACCGTCTCGACCGTATGGTAGTCGGCGTGGAACGCGCGCGCGAAAAGCTCCTCGCCGTATCCCGTGGTGCCCACGGCATCGATCGCAAGCGTGACTCCCGCTGTCTCCCAGCGGTTCTTCAAGCTGACAAGACCCTGTTGGGCGACGTCGAGCGGTCTGCCGTTATTAGACGCGTAGAACGAATCGACAAGCTCACCCGCCTCATCGACCAGGGCGAACTTGGTCGTCGTGCTCCCCGAATCGATACCGAGCGCCACACGCACCGTCTCTCCGGGCGCATACGCATCCGGACCCTTTGCCGGCGTCTCTTTGCCATGGCGTGCCGTAAAATCCGCCTGCTCGGCAGGTGTGGCAAAAAAGGGCTGGGCAAGACGTCCCTCCCCGCTTGCGGGCGCGACCGTCTCGAGCTTATCCAGCCGGACAAAAGCGTCGGGAAGGTCGATCGGTTGGGACGATGCGAACATGTCGGTCAGCGACAGGGCGGCACCGCGCGCGACCATGATCTGCGGATCGCGCGGGACGATAACCTGATCGTCCGATAGATTCAGTTGCTCCCGGAACACGCGGACCAGTGTGGGGTTGTAGGCGAGCGTACCGCCCTCGAAGATTACCGGCGGCTCGATGTCGATACCCTGGGCCAGACCGCCGATCGTTTGGCGGGCGACCGCGTGAAGCGCCGAAAGCGCCAGGTCGGTGGTAGGAATGCCCTCGTTGAGCAGCGGCTGGATATCGGTCTTTGCGTACACGCCGCAGCGGCCCGAGACCTCGTGGACGGTCGTTCCCCGGCTTGCGAGCTGCTCGAACTCGCCCGATTCGGTGCCGACCCCCATGAGCTTTGCCATCTCGTCGATAAATGCACCGGTACCGCCTGCGCACGAGCCGTTCATGCGCATGTCGGCAACCTCGATGTCTCCCTTATCGTTGGTGCGGAAGAAGATCATCTTGGCGTCTTGGCCGCCCAGCTCGATGGCGCAGCGCGTCTGCGGATAGAACCTGCTGATCGCGAGCGCGTTGGCGACCACCTCCTGAACGTACGAGGCGCCCAGCGCGGTCGCGATATCGCGCGCACCCGAGCCGGTCACCGCAACGCGCAGCGACTCATGGGGAAAGCGCTCGGCGAGCTCGCCGAGCATGGCGCGCACGCTCGCTGTCTGACACGCCCCGTGGCGGCGATATCCCCACCACGCCTCGGTCATATCCTCGTGCATCGCGTAAACTTTGGTCGTCGTCGACCCTACGTCCAGTCCTACTAGCAACGCCATAATGCTCCGTCTCTCGCATTTTTCCTGCTAGAGATATACCACTCTACGTAATACAACAGACTGTTGTATTTAAACTCCGTATAAAAAGCGGCTGCCGAAACGCTTCAGCAGCCGCCGAATGCACCAACAGATTGTTCTGCGCGCTAGCACGTCGGGCAACGGAGCAGCACGGGCCCTCCGGTCATGCGCACCGCTCACGCCCGCGATGTCGCCGAGAGAGCTATCCACGCTTAGGGCTCCAACCAAGCAAGTCGCCCGCGCTCAGCAGATCCCTAAGCGAGCTACTCGCACTCAGGAGCCATAGCCTGCTCCAAGAGCTCGGCATGCTCCTCCTCGAAAACCGTCCCCACAGGGAAGGCGCGACGGAAGACGAAGTGGGAAATCGGACCGGCTACCAAAAGGTTCCACGGCAGCGCCATCACAAAATTATGCGGGATGTTGATCATCCAGATCGCGGGCACGGAATACAGGTTCGCAAGGATGCCGCCGGGCATGTGCGTCAGACCCTCGCAGGCACCGTACAGCGACATGATGATAACCATGGGAACGACCATGCAGGAGCTGACGGCGAGCGTCATGGCAAGCGGCGAGCTCTTGCCCGGCGTGACCAAGTACTTAAAGGCGAAACCCTTGGCAAGGGGGCTGGCAACAAACCAGTCGCAGCACATGGCAAAAATGTAGGCAACGGGGAAGCCGAGCCACGCGGCGGCAACAACCTCGCCGTTGATGGCCCCATGCTGCAGGGCAACGTTGTAGATGCTCATCCAGAGCACCATGCAAAAGCACATGATAAAGGTGAACAGCAGGCTCTCTCGTTTGTTGATAGGCATAAAGGGCAGATTCCTCTCTGTGTTGTACCGCGGCGCCACGCAACAAAAACGGGCGGGCAAGATGGAGCTGTTGGAACTTCATCTCGCCCGCCCGTGGTACGCGCGTCTGCGACTACTTATGAGGTGGAACCAGCCTAGCACGAAACGCATGCGCTTCGTAAGCGTTGAGTTTATGAAGATGCAGGGCACCGATAATCCCCCGACCCCATAAGTTGCGGTGGAATACGGACTGTTTTGACCCTTTAAGCAGCAATTCAGTTCCTATTTCACCGCAACTCATTTGGTGCAAAGTAACCTGTCCCCCTTGTACCAATTAGCTGGTGTGGCGCCAGCGAGGGTCGGTGAGCGTACGCGCCACACCCAGTCCAACGGGCAGAAACGCTACGATGAGCACTGCGCGCACAAACCAGCCGAGCATATTGACCGTGTCGAAGGTGCACATGTAATACATCGAGCGATACAGATACAAGCCCGGCACCATAATGACAATCGAAGGCACCGTGAGGGCGATGCGCGGGTAGGTGAGCTTGACTTCAGCCAAGCTTGCGAGCAGCCCCGATACCAGCGCGCCGATAAACGCTGCTGCCTCGGGAGGCATTCCCGTGCTGAGGCCCAGGAAGGGAATCATCGTCGGCGCATCGACAAGGGTCAGACGCAGGGTATTGGACACGGCGCCGATCAACCCAGCTGCCGCGGCCATCTTTACCGGGCTGTTGAACATCACCGAGAAGCCGAATACGCCAACGAAGCTCATCACCACGCGCAGGAGCGTAAGGGCAAGCGGCGAAAGGCCCAGTGGGGCAAAGTCGTCCGGCGCCAGGCCAACACACTCGGCAACCATCCAACCTACGAGGGTCGCCATCACAATAATCGATACGGCATATGAAAGGCGCTCGATACCGCTTCGCATGTCGAGCTTAGCGATGTCGAGGCCTGCCGTAATGAGTGGAAAGCCGGGAATCACAAAGAGCATGGCGCCGATATAGCCTTCTTGGTGCGACATTGCCCCCGGTATGACCTGGCCAAGGCCGAGCAATGCCAGCAGATACGAAACGCAAGCGAGCGCAACGCCGGTCGTCAGCGCGCTGAACTGACCAAGGCCTTGCTTGAGAATATGGGAGCGGGCAAAGTTGCCGACACCCGCGCCCACGAACGCGCAGGCCATCTCGATAGGGCCGCCGCCGAGCAAAAAAACGAAGGCGCCACAGGCGCAGGCCGCCGCAAGGCCCTGTTGCCAAGGCGCGTAATCAGGTTTTGAACTCTCAACGGTCTTGAGCATCTCGTGATACTCGTGCACCGTGAAGCGACGACCATAGGTCTCGATTTCCTTGAGGAAACTCTCCATCATCCAAATGCGATGGGTATTGACGCCCGTTGTGGGCAAGCTGACGACCTCATTAAAGCAGTGACCATCTTCGATGCAAGTACACTCAAACGACAGGAGACTTAAGTCAACGTGGATGGTCACACCGAGTACGGCGGCGACACGATTCATGGTATCGCGAACACGCCAGGCACCCGTTCCGCTCGCGAGCATAAGCATACCGGTGCGGCAGATGATGGATGATTTATCGGTGAGCGGCGCATCGACGGCAAGTTCATCGCCTGCCGTCACGATCTGGTGCCAGTCAGTTTTCATATGGAGCGCGCCGGCACGGACACCGTGGTGCATGGGGGCTCTCGAAAGCAGCGAGTTAAGGCGCGAAGGCTGTGAGGGCTCCGCCGATTCGCCCTCGTCCTCGTCGGGCTCTTCATCGACCAGATCAAAGGAATCAAGCGGCGCTGGCTCGCGACGGTCGATCAGCTCCTCGTCCTCATCATCAAAGTAATTGAACTGATCGAGCATGTCCTCTTCGATTGAACGCTCGCTCGCGTCGTCCATATAGACGCTCCCTTCTTCCTAAGATCGGAAGAGCGTCGTGTAGGGAAAGAGTGTCC
>CANNPG010000018.1:0-12680 GCA_947507375.1 uncultured Collinsella sp.
GAAACGAAAGGGCGCTGACCTTCTGGTCGCGCCCTTGAAGTTGAACGTCAGATTGCCCAAATGCGGACCGCGCAGCGTCGAGCCGTTACGCGGTTTGGTAAAACCGCGTAACTAATACTCAAGCTTCCACATGTAGCGGCGCGTCATGTAGTCCTTGTGGGTGACGGCAGAGAGCGCGCGCATGTACACATTGTTGAGGATCGGGGCGAAGATCAGGTGGTTGAAGTACTCGCTCACGCTGTCCTTGATGTCGTTGAGGCCGAGCTCCTTGGCGTCGAGCTGATAGACGCGCTCGCCACCGTACTGGTTGACGAAGCGGATGCCGCGCTCGTCGTTGCAGCGGCTGCGGCCGACGCTGATGAGCTGGAACAGCGAGGTGCGCTTGTCCAGGATCTCGAAGGGGCCGTGGAAGAAGTCGCAGGTGTTGATGGTGCAGGAGTCGATCTGCAGCATCTCCTGCACGTTGCAGATGCTAAAGACGTAGGCGGCACCAAAGAGCGGACCCTGAGCCATGACGTTGATGCAGGGCTTGTCGGCGTTCTGCTCGGCCCACTTGGCAGCAAGCGGACGGGTGTACTCGACGGCCTTGCGATAGATGGGGTCGACCAAGTCAAACGCGGCCATAGCGGTCTCGTACTCGGCATAGCCCTCGGTCTGCTGCGTAAGCTCCATGGCGATCACGGTCACGACGGCGGAGTTGGTGCGGCCCATGCAGGACTCGTCGACGGCCAGGCTGTCGTACTGGATCTTGTAGTCGCAGACCTCGGTGAGGCCGGACTCGTCAACATAGATGGCGATGGTGCTGGCGCCGTGGTCCTTGGCGACCTGGGCGGCAACGATGGTCTCCTTAGTGCCGCGCATGGACACGACGACGGCCAGGGTGTTCTCGTTGACGTAGGCCGGGGTGGCGTGCACGAACTCGTTGCTGGTGTAGCTGGAGCTCACGACCTGCGTGGCCTCGTGCTCCATAAAGTACTGGGCAGGATAGTTGCCGCCGTTGGATCCGCCGGCACCAATCCACACGACGCGCTTGATGCCGCCCTTGTCTGCCTTGTCAGCCAAAACCTGGGAGACGACATCCTTAACCTGTTCCTGAGTAGTCATCGTGCATCAGCCTTTCTTCTCGTTTGATGCTCTCGATGGCATACAAGTTACATACATGTTTTGGTTATGTCGACTAGTTGTATGCTATATTTATCTTAGAAATTTTGCTGGTAAGGTTTTCGGTAGCTCAATACCAGCGGTTTTATTGTTGTGTTGAATACATGCTTGCTTAGATAAGCATACAAGTTAAATATAGGCTGATCGCATGAACGCTTCATCTAAAAAGAAACTGAGCCAATACGAGCGCTTGGCGGGTACGCTTCGCGACCGCATCGCCGCCGGCATCTACGCACGCGGAGACAAGCTGCCGTCCGAGATGGAGCTCATGGACGAATCGGGGCTGTCGCGCAGCACCGTGCGCCACGCCCTTAAGGTTCTCGTTGATGAGGGCCTGGTGCGCACCGAGCGCGGGCGTGGCGCCTTTGTGGCCGACACGCCCGCGCTCCACGAGAACAACCTAGTGTTTTCGAGCTATACCAAGCAGGTCGAAGGTCAGGGCATGAAGCCCACCACGCGCACCGTGGACTCGGGCTTTGCCAAGGCGGCCGGCAGCATAGCTAAGTTCTTTGACGCCGCCGTGGGCAGCAAGCTCGTCAAACTTGTCCGCCTGCGCTACCTGGACGACGTGCCGCTGTGCCTGGAGACCACCTACCTGCCGCCAAGCTTCGAGACGCTCATCGATCGCGATATCAACGGTTCGCTCTACGCGACGCTGCGCCAAGAATTCCATCGCGCGCCAGCACAGGGACATAAGACCTTTGAGGTGTGCTATGCCTCGCAAAACGAGGCGTTTTTGCTCAACGTCGAGCGCGGGCAGGCGCTGATCCTGATCACCGACTACGTCTACGACACCGACGGCCGACCGCTCCATGTCTCTAAGCGCATCCAACGCACCGACCGCGCCAAATACACCGAGCCAATCGGCTAACCTGCCAAAATAAACCTGTCCCTAAATGATAGGTTTGGGAAGGTCGGGGAACCAGGTTGGTTTGGGTTGGTTGGGTGTGCGTTCGGCTAGGACCAGCTCCATCCAGCACATGTCGTACCAGCGGCCGAACTTTTGGGCGCAGCGATCGAAGGTGCCCACCAGGCGATATCCCATATGAGCATGGAAATCCTGACTGTTGTGCGTCAGGTACTCATCGTCCTTATCGTGCGGCACGGCAATGAGCGCGCACATGTTGGTGATGCCCATCGCGATCAGGCACTGCTTGAGCGCATCGTGCAGCTTGCGACCCAGCCCGCCATGGCGCACATCGCGTGCCAGGTAGATCGACGTCTCGACCGACCAGTCGTATGCCTCGCGGCTGTTAAGCGGGCTCGCATAGGCATAGCCCACCGGACGCCCGTCCAACTCCATCACCAAATACGGATAGCGCCTGAGCGTACGCTCGATGCGCCCGGCGAACTCCTCAACGCTCGGCACCTCATATTCGCAGGTAATCGCCGTCTGGCGCACATACGGCTCATAGATGGCAAGCAACGCCGACGCGTCATCGGGCGTCGCCAGGCGAATCGTCGGCTCGGACATCTCGGTCATACAACCCTTCTCCCCCAAAAGCAAAGGCCGCCCTGCGCCAAGCTCAGGCGCAGGGCGGCCCCTTGTCATTACATCAGGCTACAGGACAGCCGCCAGCGCGTCGATGTCCTCCTGCGTCGTGGCCCAGCTAGTGCAAAAGCGCACCACGGTGTGGGTCTCGTCGTACTTTTCCCAGTACTCAATCGAGGCATGCTCGCGAATGCGGGCCATGTCCTCGTTGGGCAGAATCACAAACTGCTGGTTGGTCGGCGTCTCCAAGAAGAACTGGTAACCGCGCTCGTGCAGCACGCGACGAAGCGCCTGCGCGGTCTCAATCGCCTGGCGACCAATCTCAAAATACAGGCCGTCGGTAAAGAGCGCCTCAAACTGCACGCCCGTCAGGCGGCCCTTGGCCAGCAACGCACCGTGCTGCTTAATACGCGGAATGGGATGCGCCGGAGCGTGCATGCCGCAGAACACCACAGCCTCGCCGCAGAGCGCGCCGCACTTGGTGCCGCCGATGTAGAACACATCACACAGCTGTGCCAGCTCGGGCAGGGTAATATCGCACTCATCGGACGCCAGCGCATAGGCCAGGCGGGCGCCGTCCACAAACAGCGGAATCTCACGCTTCTGGCATACCGCGTGAATCGCCGCGAGCTCGGCCTTGGAGTACAGCGTGCCGTACTCGGTCGACAGACTCACGTACACGGCGCCCGGGAACACCGTGTGCTCGTAGCTCTCGTTTTCGTAGAACACCTGGATATAGTTCTCGAGGTCCTCGGCGTGCATCTTGCCCTCGTAGCCGGGGATGGTAAGCACCTTGTGGCCGCCAAACTCGATGGCGCCCGCCTCGTGGCAGGCGACGTGGCCAGTCTCGGCAGCAACGACGCCCTCGTAGGGCGCAAGCAGCATGTCGATCACCGTCGCGTTGGCCTGCGTGCCGCCCACCAGAAAAAACACGTCGGCATCGGGGGCCTGACAGGCCTCACGGATAAGCTGCTTGGCACGCTCGGTGTGCGCATCGGTACCGTAGCCGGGCTGCGGCTCCATATTGGTGTCGACGAGCGCCTGCAGCACTGCCGGATGTGCGCCGTGGGAATAATCGTTGTTAAACGCGAGCATGGCAATCCTCTCTTACCGGGTATCGGCCAGATGATTCAAACGGAGCTATTGTACGCCGTTGGGATAGGCAATGCGCGCGGCAAGGCACTCAAGTGCCAGTACCAGGGCAAAACCGCAGCTCACGTCACTCAAAAAGTGCGCACCGATCACGATGCGCCCAAAGGCGACGAGCGCCGCGATCACAGCCGCCGCCCAAAAAATCACGCGGCGACGCGACGGTTTTTCCTTAAAGGCTGCCGCGGGAAGCCCGGCGAGCATAAGGCCGATCGCCGCATGCGCCGTGTGTCCGCTCGCAAACGACTTGAACCCGTCCTTGATCACGCCGGCGGCGATATAGGTCCACTTGTCGGGATTGCCGATCACCCACCACGGCTGAAAATTGAGCCCCGGCGTGACCTCGATCACGCGCATGCGCGGGCGCGACCACAGTGGCTTGACGATCACGTTGAGGATGATGGCCTGAGCGATCCACACGGCAAGCACCATCAACGCCCAGCGCGTGAGCTCGTCGGGCTCGGTCGTGCGCGTGAGGCGATAGACGATAAGGTTGGCGGTGATCACCAGCACAAACGTCAGCACCAACTGAGCCGCAATGAGTTTACCGCCAACCCTCAGGGACGAAACGATCTCGTAGCCGGTCAGGCCAACGTTGACGAGGATGCCGAGCGCGGCAAGCCATTTGCTGCCCCTGGAGTCGGGACGCACCGCGCGCACGAGCATAACGCCCGCGATGCTCGCCGTCAGCTCAAACGGCAACTCGCCAGCGGCCTCGATAAAGCGGCCGTACATGCTGCCGATGTTGAACAGCGCGCTCGAGATCTGATAATCAAAGAAACTGCCCACGCCCAGGCAAAGGGCAAGGATGACCGCGATAGCAGCGGCGTCTTTCTTATAGATGTATCCGAACATGCTTTCCTTTCGGTCGGGCGAAGGGTCGACCCGCAACATGGTGGGGCAAAGATAGCTTTGTCCCATAAATACCCTTACAGGTTGAGCATAAGTGAGCGAAAACGTTCCATTTGTGGCAAGGTGGCCCGAAGGAGGAGGGAAGCGTACTTGCGCACGCGACCGACGAGTGAGGGTCAGATTGCCCAAATGGAGCGTTTGCAGCGTCGACCCGCTAGTCGTCGTCGCTAGCACCCAACTGTTGCAGCAGCATGAGCGCCGCGGCCACAGGGCCGGTGCCGTCGTTGGCGTCAAGGCCGCGGCCCAAGCCGCTGCCCGCACCGGCGCCCGCCTTGTAGGGCACCGACAGCTTGCGGCTCTTGGGGAAGTTCACCGCGCCATAGCGGGTCTTAAGCTCAAAGGCCACCTTCTTGGGCACGTCGACGCCCAAAAACGTGATGCGACCGCCGCTGAGCGTGACGCTCTCGAGCCCCAGGCGCTCGCCGCGAATGCGGATGCGCGCGCGATTGAACAGGTTGAGTCCCGCCAACGGCAGCTCACCATGCGCGGCCTCGGTCTCTTCCTGCACCTCGTCAATGCTCTCCAGGTCCTCGGCCGCTGCGAGCTTACGGTACACGAGCACGCGCTGGTCCACCGCCGGCAGGTACTCCTCGGACAAGAAGTAGTCGGCCGGCAGGTTAATACCCACGCTCGCCGCCTCCACGCCGGCGTCGTCATCGCCGCGCGCCTCGGCCACGGCCTGGCCCAGCATCTGCGTAAACAGATCAAAGCCCACGCTCGACAGGTTGCCGTGCTGCTCGGCTCCCATAAGCGAACCGGCGCCACGGATCTCTAGGTCGCGCATGGCGATGCGCATGCCGCTGCCCAGGTCCTGGAACTCGGAAAGTGCGGTCAGGCGCGCCGTCGCCTCCTCGGTGAGCGGCAGCTCGCCCGGGAACATAAAGTACGCGTAGGCCTGCGTGGCAGAGCGGCCCACACGGCCCTTGAGCTGGTAGAGCTGTGCCAGGCCCAAGCGCTGCGAGTCCTCGATGATCAGCGTGTTGGCCGTTGCGTTGTCGATGCCGCTCTCCACGATGGTCGTGGCGATGAGCACGTCGATCTTCTTGGTCGCGAACTCGATCATCACGTCCTCGACCTCGCGCGGGCTCATCTTGCCGTGCGCCACGCCCACGCGCGCCTCGGGCGCGGCCTCGTGCACGCGCGCCACGGCATCATCGATGGTCTTGACGCGGTTGGACACGTAATACACCTGACCGCCGCGGCCCACCTCCAGGCGAATCGCCGCACTCACCACGTCGGGGTCGTACTCCCCCACGTGCACGATCACGGGACGACGCCCGGTCGGCGGTGTGGTGATCAGGCTCATGTCGCGCACGCCGCTCGTGGCCATCTGCATGGTTCGCGGAATAGGCGTTGCCGAAAGCGTTAGCACGTCAATCTGCTCGCGCAGATTCTTGAGCTGCTCCTTGTGCTGCACGCCAAAGCGCTGCTCCTCGTCGATGATCACCAGGCCCAAGTTTTTGGGGTTCACATCGGCCGAAAGCAGACGGTGCGTGCCGATGAGCACATCGATCGTGCCCTCGGCAAACGCCTTGAGCGCGCGCTTTTGCTGCGCCGGCGTGCGGAAGCGACTGAGCACCTCGACCTCAAGGCCAAACGGGGCAAAGCGCTCAAAGAACGTCTCGTAGTGCTGCTGGGCCAGAATGGTCGTAGGGCAGAGCACCATGACCTGGCGGCCGGAATCCACGCACTTAAACGCCGCGCGCAGGGCGACCTCGGTCTTGCCAAAGCCCACGTCGCCGCAGAGTAGGCGGTCCATGGGCTTGGGTGCTTCCATGTCGGCCTTAATGTCGGCGATGGCCTCCAGCTGGTCACGCGTCTCGTCGTAGGGGAAGCTCTCCTCCATCTCGATTTGCTCGGGCGTATCGGGCGGACAGGCAATGCCCGTAATCGACGAGCGGCGTGTATACAGGTCGACCAAGTCAAACGCCAGCTTTTTGGCGTTCTTGCGCGCCTTATTGGTGGCGCGCGTCCAGTCTGCGGTGTTGAGCCTGGTCAGGCGCGGCTTGTCGCCGTCGGGACCAACATAGCGTGTGATGCGGTCGACCTGCTCCAACGGCACGTAGAGCTTGTCGCCGTCGGCATATTCCAGCAAAAAGTAGTCGCGTTCCTTGCCGCCCACTTCCTGGCGCGCGATCTCGCTAAAGAGCGCGATGCCATGGGTGGCATGCACCACGTAGTCGCCCAGCTTAAACGGGAACGTGATCTGCGTAATGTCCACCTTGCGGCGGCCGCGCGCGCGGTTGGCGTCCATGCGGGCGTTGAGGTCGGCGATTGAGAACACGGCCAGGTTGGCATCGGGCACCACCACGCCCTGCGGCAGAGCGGCATCGACAAAGGTCACGCGTCCGCGCGAGATGGTGGGCACGGCGGCACCAGCGGCAGCCTGGGCGGCACCCGCCTCGAGCGAGCGGGCGTTGAGCGCGTCGGCGCGGCGCTCGCGAATTGCAGCATGAGCATCCTGACGGGCAGCACGATCGGCAGAATCCGCCGCTGCCACGCGTACGCGCTCGCCGATGACGCCGACGTTTTCGGGCGCTGCCGTCAGCGACTCCTCAAAAGTAATGCCCTCATCGCCAAAGGCGAGCTCCATCGACTCGCGCGCGCCGCGATCGGGAATGGCGAACACGCAGGCGTAGCGCTTACCCACGACTTCCTGAACGCGCGTCATAAAACGGTTGTCCGAACCCGCGATGGCCGGCTGCTCAATCTTGAGCTCTGCCGTAACCGCGCCGCCGGCGCGAATCAGGCTCACATAGTTCAGGCGCTGCTGAGCACCAAAATCGAGCTGCTGGGCACGTACATACAGGCCATCCAGGCGGTCAATCCCCGCCTCGCCGGCACGCGCCTCGATATCCTCGTAGGCGCGCAGGCAGTCGTCGAACAGCGAGCGCGGCTCGGACAGGACCACGAGCGCCTTGCCGCTCACGTGTGCCAGCGGGCTCACGGTCTGGCCGTACATCACCGGCAAAAAGCGGTCGAGCTCGGGCGTGACGATGCGTGCATCCACCATCTCGAGCAGCGCCGCCAGCTTGCTGTCGTCCTGGCTTGCGCGGTAGAGCGCCACGTGCATGTTGTGAACGGCATCGTCGGTAAGCGCCAGCTCACGGCAGGGGAAGATCTCGATACTGTCCTCGTTGCCGATGGTTTGGCCCGTGGAGCTCACCATACGGCGGATGCGGTCAATCTCATCGCCGAAAAACTCAATGCGCACGGGCGCCTTTTCCTGCGCGGGAAACACCTCGACGGTGTCACCGTGCACGCGGAACAGACCGGGCGCATCGGCGGCACCGGCATTGGTGTAGCCCATGCCCACCAGGCGCTGCGGCACCTCGTCAAAGGGAATCTCCTCGCCCACCGCAAAGGTCGTGGACTCCCAATAGTGGCTCTCGACCGGCGGCACGCAACGCAGCAGCGCGCGAGCCGAGGCGACCATGATGCAGTTGTCTCCGCGCACGATGCGTCCCAGTGCCTCGCAGCGCTGCGCCACCACGGCATCGTCGGGCGCCTGCTCGCGCCACGGATAGTCCTTGCGCTCGGGAAAACGGCACACGTGCGCTAGGCCCACGTAGGCGGCAAGGCTGCGCGCGGCGCGATCGGCCGCATCCTCGCCACTCACAATGTAGACCGTGGGACGCGGGCGGCGCGCAAACTGGGCGGCCGCCATAAGCGTGCGGCCCGACTGCGACACAGCCAGCGTCACGTCCTCGCCGGCATCGAGTCCGGCCTCGACGGTCTGCAGCGCCTCGGCAGTGTAGAGCTGCGCGGCTATACGGTGAATGAGCATGCTGTTCCTCCGGCATTGCAACGCCAAAAGCCCGCCGGGGCAAGCTCGGCGGGTCGTACGTCAAATACATTGTCTGTCATGGTAGCGCATGGAGAGGACTCCGGCTCAAGGGCAAACCCAGCCCCGCAAAAAACGCCAGACGAAGATGCGTTCCGCCCTACCCCGCTACGCGCACGCTGGGGCACAAATCTGCCAGCGGGCACTCGTCACACTTGGGTTTGCGGGCGTCGCAGATCTCGCGACCGAAGGTGATCCACTGATGGTTAACCGACTCCCAATACTCGTGCGGCAAAATCTTGAGCAAATCCTGCTCGGTCTTGAGTGGCTCCTTTGCATGCGTCTTGGGACTCAGCATCAGGCGGTGCGCAATGCGGTTGACATGCGTGTCCACCGCAATGCCCTCCACGATGCCATACCCCACGTTGAGCACGATGTTCGCCGTCTTGCGTCCCACGCCCGGCAGCTTCACGAGTTCCTTCATGTCGGCCGGCACCTCGCCGCCATAGTCGGCGACGATCATCTGCGCGGCCTCGACGGCATGCTTGGCTTTGCTCTTGTAGAAGCCGAGTGACTTGATGGTGTCTGCCACGTCAGCCACGCTCGCCCCAGCCATGGCCTCGGGCGTGGGCCACTGGGCAAACAGCCGCGGCGTCACCTTGTTGACCTGCGCATCGGTCGTTTGCGCCGAGAGCAGCACCGCGATCAGCAGCCTAAAGGGATTCTCGTGATCCAAAAAACACTCGACCGGGCCATAGCGACGGTTGAGGCGCTCACACACCTCAACGGCGCGCTCGCGCTTGGCGGCATTGGTCTCGCGTGGCATAACGACTCCTCGGCTCAACGGCACAATAAACTTATGGGCACAATTGTCCCACGTCCGAGACGCTTACGCCTCCAAGAATGCGCCGGTCTGACGGCTCCACAGGCTCGCGTACTCGCCACCCGCCTCGACGAGCTGCGCATGCGTGCCGTCCTCGACGATCTCGCCATCGGCCAGCACCACAATGCGGTCGAGCGCCGCCACGGTAGACAGGCGGTGCGCCACCACAATGGAGGTGCGGCCGCGCATCAGGTTCTCGAGCGCCTCCTGCACCAGCGCCTCGGACTCGCTGTCGAGGGCAGAGGTCGCCTCGTCGAGCACCAGAATCGGCGCGTCGGTTAGGATGGCGCGGGCGATAGCCACGCGCTGACGCTGGCCGCCCGAGAGCTTGACGCCGCGCTCGCCCACCATGGTGTCAAAGCCACGAGGCAAGCGGTCGATAAACTCCAGGGCGTTGGCCAGGCGCGCGGCCTCGCGAATCTGCTCATCAGTGGCGTCGGGACGACCGTAGGCAATGTTTTCGCGAATGGAGCGGTGGAACAGCAGCGCCTCCTGCGGCACGTAGGCAACCTGGCGGCGCAGGCTCTGCTGCGTACAGCGCGAGACATCCTGGCCGTCCACGAGCACGCGGCCGCCCTGAACATCGTCCAGGCGCAGCAGCAGCTTGGTGAGCGTCGTCTTACCCGAACCCGATTTGCCCACCAGGCCCACGCGCTGGCCCGCCGCCACATGAAGTGTCAGGTTATCGAACACGCTCTCGCCCGCCGCAGCGTCACGGTACGCAAAGCTCAGGTGCTCAAAATCAATCGCGCCCTCGGTCACTTTGAGCTCAGGGGCGTCCGGGTCGTCCGCCACCAAACGTGGCTCGTCCAGCACGCGCGTCATCTCGGCCGCATCGCCGAGCGCGCGGTTGATGCGCTGCATCATGGAACTCACGTAGTTCAGGCGCATGGTGAGGTTATAGGTGTAGGTAAAGATCATGACGAGCGAGCCGGCCGAGATGCCAAACCACGCGTTGCCGCCCGCCACGAACACACTCACCACGGCCATGGTGATGACGATGAGGCCCGAGGTCGTAAAGTTGCGCTGCATCATGGCGTGCATCGAGACCGTCTCGGCGTCGCGCGCGGCACGATCGGCGGCGTCGAACAGATCGCGCTCAAAGTCCTCGCGCCCACAGGTCTTGACGGCCAGGATATTCGTGACCGCGTCGGAGAGCACGCCCGAGAGCTTGTTCTGCGCGGCGGACGTCGCGGCCGAAAGCGGCATGATGCGCTTGTACATAAGCCAGACAAACGCGATGTAGACGGCCATGATGCACACCAGGATCACGGTAAACGTCGGCACCACCGGGGCGAGCGCCGCCACCGTGCAGATGACCGAGGTGATGGTGGGGATGAGCGAATACACCGTCACGTCGACCAGCCCCGTATAGCCGCTCATAAAACGGCTCGTCTGGCTCACGAGCGATCCGCCAAAGCGGCTGGTGTGAAATGTCATGGATTGATTGGAGAGCGTGTCGAAGCACAGGCGCGCCAGGTGATAGTTGCCCGCAATCTCGAGCTTGTAGACGGTGTAGTCCTGCAGCTTGGAGAGGATTTGGCCCACTAGGTTAACGAGCACGAGCGCCAGAATGTAAGGACCAAAGACCTCAAACACCTGGTCGCCTGCCACGGGACCGGCCTGGACGCGGTCGACGATGAGGGCCATCACATAGGTGTTGGCAAACGTGAGCAAAAAGATGTAGCCCGCCGACGAGAACACCGAGAGAAAGACGATCAGCGGCTGCGTGCGCGTGACGTCCCAAAAACGCTGCAGCGTGCGACGCACGGTGGAGCGTTTGAGCGGACTGGTGTTTCTCTGAGACATGGGCTTCCTTTCGCGTCTGATAGGGCGAAACGCCATTGTTGCACACTAAAGCGCACTTCAGGCAAGTGCGACGCGAAAAGCGCCCGCGCCCCGCGCTTGCGCAGGCGCCCCGCCGTCAGATGAAGCTAGTCCTCGTCTTTTTGGTCTGCGAGCAGGCTCGCAGACGTAAGCCCCAAGATCTCGTCGGCCTCCTCGGCATCTTCCAGGGCGTCGATGTCCTTGAGCTTGCGCTCCATGACGTTGGTGCGCGTGGTGATGATGCCCTCGACCGTTTTGCCCGCGGTCTCGATCTGCTGCTGGGCGCGGCGCAGCGCCGCCTGATAGCGCGGCAGCTCGGCCTTGACAGCGGAGAGCACGCGCAGTACATCGTCGGTGCGTTTTTGCAGCTTAAACGTTTGGTAACTCATCTGCAGGCTGTTGAGAATGGCCGCCATGGTGCTGGGGCCGGCAACGTTGACGTGATAGTCGCGGCCCAGGGTCTCGATAAGCCCGGGGCGGCTGACGACCTCGGCGTACAGTCCTTCAAACGGCACGAACATGATGCCAAAGTTGGTCGTTGCCGGCACACTCAGGTACTTTTCGCAGATATCCTTGGCCTCGCGCTTGACCATGGTGTCGAGCGTCTTGCGCGCAGCCGCCACGGTCTCCGCATCGCCCGACTCCTGCGCGTCGAGCAAATGCTCGTACGCGTCGCCCGGAAACTTGGAGTCAATCGGCAGCAGCACGGGATCGCCCTCGTCCACCGGCAGCTTGACGGCAAACTCAACACGCTCCGAGGCTCCGGGCCTGGTGGCAACGTTTTCCAGATACTGGTCGGGTGTGAGGATGTCCGTCAGGATCGCACCCAGCTGCACCTCGCCCAAAATACCGCGCGCCTTCACATTGCCCAGCACGCGCTTAAGATCGCCCACGCCGGTGGCGATGGATTGCATGTCGCCCAGGCCCTTGTACACGGCCTCGAGCTGGTCGCTCACCTGCTTAAACGATGCCGACAGGCGATCGTTGAGCGTGCGGGAGAGCTTCTCGTCCACCGTTGCGCGCATCTGATCGAGTTGCACGTTGTTGTCTTTGCGGATAGCACCCAGCTGGGCATCGACCGTCTCGCGCACCTTGTCCAGGCGGTGCTCGATGCCCTCGCGGTTGGCACCGAGCTGTTGGGCCGTCTCGCGGCGCAGGTCATCCATCCGGTCACCAGCTTGCGAAAACTCACGTGCGATGGTCAGGTAACGTTGCTGCTCCACGGCCGCATCTGTCGTCTGCTGCTGCGCGATGGCATTGGCCGTGCGGCGAGTTTCGGCCAGCGCGACGTTCAGGGCATCGAGCGCGTTGTTGGCCTGCTCGAGTGCTGCCAGCGTTTCCGCGCTACTGTCGCCACGCTCCCGCAACTCGGCACGCAGGCTCTTGAGCTGGAGGGCGCAAGCCACAGCAACCCCCACCGCCACCAAGGCGATCGCAACAAGCACAATATCAATAGCAGACATAAACTCCGC
>CANNPG010000019.1:0-12501 GCA_947507375.1 uncultured Collinsella sp.
TATCAAGGCCGCCGCCCCTCTGCCAAGCTCGGGAGACGACACGTTGATGTCTGCTTAACTCTGCTCGCTCAGCTAATTACTTTGTTGGGGGTCCACTATTTGCTGGAGGGTGAACTTGCATTGCATTGGCTCGCCTTCTACTTGTGACTTTGCCTCATCGAAATCGAAGATCATGATGGCGCAGTTGGGGAGTTTTGTTGGGAGCTCGAAGCCCTCTGGGGCTGCGGCCTTGATAAATTGGCGGCTGGCGCTGCCGTGGCTTACTGCTAGAAGGGTTTCGATGCCCTCGGAGCCCATGATATTGGTAAGCGCATCCACCATACGTTCTTGCAGCGCCTGGCTTCCTTCTCCTCCGAAGGGGACCAGGTCCTCGCCCGGATCCCAGACGTCGGTGGGCAGCGCGCCGTGCGGGCCTTCTTCGAAGGAGCCGTAGCAGCGCTCGATAATGCCTTCGCAGGGCTCGGCTGCTGCGTCCGGGCCGAGGAGCTCGCATGCGACGAGACTTGCCGTGTCCATGGCTCGGCCTAAGGGTGATGAGACCACTTTGTCGGGGACGACGCCGTGGGCTTTGAGCCATGCGGCTGCCATCCCGGCTTGCTGACGGCCTAAGTCGGTGAGCGGTGAATCGCAGCGGCCCTGGACCAGCTTTTTGACGTTGAACTCCGTCTGACCGTGGCGGAGTAGATACAGCTTCTTCATGCTCTCCCCTTCTGCATAACCTGCTTTGCCGGCATAGCCTTACTCGTGGGTATGCCCTACGTAGTCTTCGTCGATCGTAATCTTGGCAATCGACTTGGGATATTCCGATTCGACCCGTTGTGTCAGCGCGTGCTTTACGTCTTCGGCACTCATCTGCAGATCCGAGGGACGCACGCAGTCAAAGATCACGTTGGTGTGCGTAGGACCCGGCACGCAGCGCAGGTCATGAATCGAGAGGCGGCTATCGATCTCCTGGGCCATGGCGTGAATGCGCAAGCGCATGCTCGCCAGCTTGGGGTCATCGGTCACGATGGGATCGTAGTGAAGCGTAACGATCATGCCGTCTTCGTCCCTAAACGACTGCTCGATGTTATCGAGCGTGTCGTGACTTTCCAACGGGCTGTCCTCGGCCGCCATCTCGGCATGCGCACTTGCAAACTTCCTGCCCGGGCCGTAGTCGTGAACCATCAAATCGTGAACGCCCAAAACGCCGGGATAGCTCATGATCTTGTCTCGAATGTGCTTGACCAGCTTAGGATCGGGCGACTGGCCCAAAAGCGGGCTCACCGTATCCTGGATGAGCTCAAAACCGCTCCAGCCAATATAGGCGCCAACGGCAAGGCCGACCCATGCGTCAAGATTGATGTGCGTCACCTGCGAAACAATTGCGCACGCCAACACGGCGCCTGTGGCAAGGACATCGTTCTTGGAATCCTGCGCGGTCGCATGCAGCGTCTCGGACTCAATGCGATCGCCGAGCTTTTGGTTGAGGGCCGCCATCCACAGCTTTACAACCATCGAAAGTGCCAGGACTGCCACCAGGGCAAGCGAGAACTCGACAGGCTCCGGGTTGACAATACGCTCCACCGAGGACTTCACCAGTTCGATGCCAATAAGCAGCACGAGCGCCGCCACGACCAAACCCGAGAGATACTCGTAGCGACCGTGGCCGTAAGGATGCTCGGGGTCGGCCGGCTTGCTCGCCAGCTTAAAGCCCAGCACGCTCACGATATTCGAGCTTGCATCGGACAGGTTGTTCATGGCATCCGCCACAATCGAAACCGATCCCGACAGCACGCCAATTACGCCCTTCGCAGCGCATAGTGCCACATTGGCGAGAATACACACCACGCCCGTCAACGTGCCCACGCGCGCACGGTCGCCCTGCGCACGCTTAACAATCCACTCGACCATCTACATCCGCCCCCACGGTACTACCTATATATCTATTGCTCAAACGGATTGTAGTGTAGCCACTTTGTCCCCCAGATACAAAAAAGGCCGCAACCCACACGGGCCACGGCCTTGGAATATGGCAAAGGAATCGTCCTTGTGTCGCACAGGTTTACGCGCTTACTTCGGCCACGCTCTTCGAGGTTTCGGGTGAATCGGCTCCGTCCCCCGTCGTCTGTCCCTTCGCCGGCACCACGCCAAAGCAGTAGCTCAGCGCCGCAGACACCGCAAATGCCACACCGCCGGCAGCGCAGCACCACAGCAGGTTCGAGATGCCGCCCGTGGCAAAGCCAATGACCATAAGGACATTCGTCATGCCGATGGTATAGGCCGTAACGTGGCCCACGGCCGCAACAAGGCCTCCGACGGCGCCGCCAATGGCCATGCACGTCAGGCACCTGCCATATTTAAAGCCGCAACCGTACAGCGCCGGCTCGCTTACGCCGCCAAGAACACCCGAGATTGAGTAGCCCAGCATGAGCGCCTTCTCGTCCTTATCCGCAACGCGGAGCGACGCGCCAAAAGGCATGCCCCAAACGGCGAACGTCGCCATCGTCGCGGCAATCAGGATGCACGAATCCGTTCCCACACTCATAAACTGCGCGTACGCAAGCGATAGAACGACGTTGCTGACGCCCGCTATCTTTAGGAACTCCCAGCCCGCGGCAAGCCCCATGAGCGTGAGCAGCGACACGATGCCACCGGAATTGCCAAGCATAAACATAAGCTGGCCCAACAGCATGCCCAGATAGCTGCCCGCCGGCGCCGTAATACACAGCGAAACCGGAACCATGACAAGCATGGTCGCAAACGGAACGAACGAAAACGCTACGGCCTTAGGGATAACGCGCTTAAAGAAACACTCCACTCGCCATAGCACAGGCACCGAGATGAGAACCGGAATAACAGTCGTCGTGTAATCGTTAACCGGCGCGGGAAGCAGGCCATACACGGAAGTCATCGATGCCCCCGTCGTCGATGCGGCATCGACGAGCTTAAGCAAATCGGGCGCAATCAATACGCCGCCCAGCATCATGCCCAGCTGCTCCGAGCAACCGAGCTGGCGGGCGGCCGCCCAACCAAGATAAATGGGCAAAAAGTAGTAGCCGGCGTTATAGAGCCAACTGTAGAACAGGCGATAGATTTCGGAATCGGCCGACCACAGGCCCAGCATGCCTTCGCCCATAATGACGGCGACGGTGCGGAACAAAGCCGCGCAGACAATAAACGGCAGCGCCGACATCATGCTTTTGGACAGATAGTCCACCACGGCCATGGCGTTTGATGAGAACGTCGTTGTAAACGAGGTGTTAGAAACTTGTGACACAGGAACCCTTTCCCAATGTGACATGCGGACTGTCCCTTTGTCACATCGTGCGGTACTGACCGATTGCGCGGTACTTTTCGTAGCGGAGGTTTGTGAGGGTCGCGTCGTCGAGCCGCCCAAGCGTATCGAAGGCAGCGAATGCCGAGGACATGACGGCGCCGGCGATCTCCTCATGCGACAGGCCTCTATCGTCAACAATGCCGTCGATAATGCCGAGCGCCAACAGATCGGGGGCCGTGAGCTTAAGCGCCTCGGCGGCCTCATTCGCGCGCTCGGTATCCTTCCACAGGATCGACGCACAGGCCTCGGGGCTCACGACCGAATAGGCCGAGCTCGAGAGCATCAGGATGCGGTCGGCCACGGACAGCGCCAGCGCGCCACCAGAGCCGCCCTCGCCTGTCACCACCGAGACAATCGGCGTCTTAAGGCCGCTCATCTCCATGAGATTCTGGGCAATCGCCTCGCCCTGACCGCGCTCCTCGGCACCGATGCCGCAAAACGCACCCGAAGTATCGACCAGGCACAGAACCGGTCGACCAAACTTTTCGGCCTGGCGCATAAGGCGACGCGCTTTGCGGTAGCCCTCGGGATGCGCCATGCCAAAGTTGCGGCGCATACGCTCTTTGGTCGTGGTGCCGCGCTCGATGGCGATGACCGTTACGGGGCGTCCGTCTTTCCAGCCAATGCCAGCCACCACAGCGGCGTCGTCGCCAAAGTAACGGTCGCCGTGCAGCTCCACAAATCCATCCAGGCCCAGCGAGATCATCTCACCCGCCGTGGCGCGATCTGCCGAGCGGGTCTGCTTGACAATCTCGAGCGCGGTTTTTGGTGCTGGCGAGCGCTTAAACAAGTGTCCCAGCTTTTTGCCGCGGCGACCCGCATGCACGATCTCATGCGGTGCCCCCAGGCTGGGCGCATGCCCTTCGTGCAGCGCCAACAGCTCGCCTACCGTGAGCGCAATCTCGCCACGCGGAACAACGGCATCGCAAAAGCCGTGCTCCAGCAAAAACTCAGAGCGCTGGAATCCCTTGGGCAGACGCTTGTGCATGTTCTGCTCGATCACGCGCGGGCCGGCAAATGCCGTCAGGGCATCGGGCTCGGCCAGGATAATGTCACCCTCCATGGCAAAGCTCGCGGTTACGCCTCCAGTCGTGGGGTCGGTGAGCACCGTGATATACAGGCCGCCCGTCTCGCTGTGGCGCCTAACCGCCGCAGAAATCTTGGCCATCTGCATAAGCGAGGTCACGCCCTCTTGCATGCGCGCACCGCCCGAAACGGTAAAGCCGACAACCGGCAATCCCAGCTCGGTCGCACGCTCAAATGTGCGACAGATCTTCTCGCCCACCACGGAGCCCATCGAGCCCATCATAAAGTTGGCATCCATAAAGAAGAGCGCGGTATCGCAACCGCAGATTTTGCCCCTGCCGCACACAACGGCATCGCGCTCGCCTGAACGCTCGCTCACGTTCTTGAGCTTGTCGGCATAGCCGGGAAACGAGAGGAAGTCCTCCGACGCCAGATTTGCATCCCATTCCTCAAACGCGCCCTCGTCGACCGTCATGCGCATGCGCGCGCGACCGCTCACGCGAAAGTGTTTGCCGCAACGAGGGCAGACCTCGAGGTTGTCGTGCAGGCGTGCCTCATCGATCACACGGCGGCACTCCGGACACTTGATAAACACGTGGCGCGCGGGAAACTCGGCGCACGACTCGGTCATCGGCCCCTCGAGGACGTTGACCGTCTTCGCTTTTCTATTCATCAGCATAGAGATGCCCCATCAGATCAGTGTGGTACATGCCCGACAAGAACTCGTCGTTTGCCAGCACATCGAGCTGCAGCTCGCTGTTTTCGCTCACGCCCTCAATCACGAGCTCACCCAGGGCCGAGCGCATCTTGCGAATGGCGCCGTCACGCGTGGGCGCGCACACGATGAGCTTGCCGAGCATGGAGTCGTAGTACGGCGGAACGTTCGCACCGGTAAACATGGCGGAATCCCAGCGCACGCGCGGACCACCCGGCACACGCAACGCGGTGACCGTTCCGCATGACGGCAGAAAGTCCGGCGTCTCGGCATTGATGCGGCACTCCATGGCATGGTTGCGGACCGGCATGTCCTCCTGCTCAAAGGGCAGAGGCTGGCCGGCTGCCACGCGCAGCTGCCACTTGACCAAGTCGGTATCGGTCACAAACTCCGTAACCGGATGCTCCACCTGCAAGCGCGTGTTCATTTCCATAAAGTAGAAATTGCCGTCGTCCGAATACAGGAACTCGATGGTACCGGCTCCTTCGTAGCCGACGGCACGAGCCAGGTCACGCGCCGCCTTGTGCATGCGCGCGCGAATATCATCGCGTCCGTCGAGGCACGGCGCGGGGCTCTCCTCGATCAGCTTTTGGTTGCGGCGCTGCACCGAGCACTCGCGCTCGCCGAGCGAAAACACATGGCCCTGCTTATCGGCCATAATCTGCACCTCAACGTGATGCGCCGGCGCGACGAACTTCTCCATGTAGCACTCGCCGTCGCCAAAAACGGCCTCGCCCTCGGCGCGTGCTTCAATAAAGGCCTTTGCCGCATCTTCCACGCGCTCGACCTTACGAATACCGCGACCGCCGCCGCCCGCACGCGCCTTAATAAGCACGGGGCAGCCAATGCGCTCAGCCTCGGCCGTTGCCTCCTCGGGACTTTTGAGCAAATCGCAGCCCGGCACGATGGGCACGCCCGCCGCGGCAGCCGTTCGACGTGCGGCGTCCTTGTCGCCCATGCTTTCGATCACCTTGGCCGAAGGACCGACAAACGCCAAGCCATACTTGTCGCAGTCGCGCACGAAGCTCGCCTTCTCGGAGAAAAAGCCATAGCCGGGATGAATTGCCTTAGCTCCCGACTTTACGGCACAGGTGAGCACGGCATCGTCGTTGAGGTAGCTCTCGGCAAGACGCGGACCGCCGATGCAATACGCCTCGTCGGCAAGCTGCACGTGCAGCGCGTCCGCATCGGCCGTGGAATAAACGGCGACGGTCTTGATGCCCATATCGCGGCACGCGCGGATAACACGGACCGCGACTTCGCCGCGGTTGGCGATGAGCACTTTGTCGAACATGAAGCCTTCCTTAACTTTCGTGCATGAGTGCAAAAGACATGTCGGCGCGGCAACAGACCTCACCGTTGACGCTTGCAGTACCCGTCGCAAAGCGGAACGGCCCGCGCGCACGCGTGATGGAGCACACCAGATCAACCGTATCGCCCGGGCGCAACGGACGCTTAAAGCGCACCTTGTCCAGACTCGTGTAGAACGGCGTCGCGCCGCGCGCTTCCTCATCGCCCATCAGCAGCACACAGCAGTTCTGGGCGAGCATCTCGCACTGGATCACGCCGGGGACCACCGGGTTTCCCGGAAAATGCCCCTGCAAAAAGTATTCGTCGCCCGTAATCGTGATCTTGCCGTGGGCCTCGTCGCCCACCAGCTCGGCTTCGTCGAGCAAAAGCATCGGCTCGCGATGCGGTAACAGCTTCTTGAGCTCTTCTTTGTTCATGGATATCACCTATCCGATCCTCATGAGGCAGCTGCCGAACTCCACGAGGTCGCCGTCGGCCACGCAGATCTCGAGCACCTCGCCATCCGCCTCTGCCGTCACCTCGTTGAGAACCTTCATGGCCTCGATGATGCAGAGGGTCTCACCGGCCTTGACCTTGGAGCCCACGTGCACAAACGGCTCGTCGCCCGGCGCCGGGGCAGCATAGAAAACGCCGACCATGGGAGCGGTCACCTCGGTGCCCTTGGGCTCCGGTGCGGCGGCAGGTGTCTGCGCGGCGGGCTCCGGTGCGGCAGGCGCGACTGTGGGAGCTGCAACTGGAGCGGCCATAGCGCTCGGCATGGGCATGGGCACGGCAACCGGCTGTGCGGCGCTCGCGCGCTCGAGTTCGACCGCGGTGCCATCGGGCTCCTCAACGCGCACGCGCGTGAGGCCGCGGTCCTCCATCACATCGGCTATCTCGGCAAGTCTTTTGGAATCCATGCTCTAGCTCCTCGTATATCTACGCAGCGCGATGGCGGCGTTGTGCCCGCCAAAGCCTAGGTTGGTCGAAAGCGCCCAGGTAAGGTCGGCGCGAACCGCGCGATTGGGCGTGTAGTCAAGATCGCAGGCGGGATCGGGCGTGTGGTAGTTAATGGTCGGAGGCACCACGCCCTGCTCGAGCGCCATGGCACAGGCCATGACCTCGATGGCACCCGTGGCACCGATCATGTGGCCGGTCATCGACTTGGTCGACGAGACGTGCGCGACGCGCGCCGCGTCCTCGCCGAGCGCTCGCTTGATGCCCGCCGTCTCGGACGAATCGTTGAGCTTGGTCGAGGTGCCGTGGGCATTGATGTAGAGACCCTCGGAAGGCTTGACGTCACCCTCGGCAACCGCCAGCGATATCGCGCGGGCAATGCCGGCAGCCTCGGGATCGGGGCTCGTGATGTGATAGGCATCATCGGTGTTGCCGTAGCCCACGACCTCGGCATAAATGTGCGCACCGCGCGCCTGCGCATGTTCCATGCTCTCGAGCACGAGCACGCAGGCGCCCTCGCCCATCACAAAGCCGTCGCGGTCTGCATCGAACGGACGGCAGGCCGTCGCGGGATCGGGGTTGGTGGTCAATGCGCGGCAGGACGTAAAGCCCGCAACGGCATCGGGGATAATTGCGGCCTCGGCGCCGCCGGCGAGGATCGCGTCGGCATAGCCGTGCTTGATGGCGCGGAACGCCTCGCCCACCGCATGGGCCGAGGTTGCGCACGCGGTCACCACGGGCAGGGTCGGGCCCTTTGCCTTGTGGCGGATTGCGATATTGCCCGATGCCATGTTGGGGATCATCATCGCGATCATATAGGGCGATGCGCGGCGGGGCCCACGTTCGGCAATCGTATGGACGTTGTCGACGAGCGTCGTCATGCCGCCCACGCCCGAGCCCACGTAGACGCCCAGGCGCTCGCGATCGATGGCGCCTTCGACATCAAAGCCCGCATCGTGCATGGCTTCGTCCGAAGCCGCCATCGCAAACTGAACGCAGGGGTCGAGATGCTTGGCGTCACGCTTGCCAAAGTACTCGTTGCCGTCAAAGCCCTTGACCTCGGCTGCCACCTTGACGGCAAACGCATCGGTATCGAAGTGCGTGATCGGGCCGATGCCGCACGTGCCGGCGCACATGGCCGCCCAGGTGGCAAGCGCGGTGTTGCCGAGCGGCGACACGGCACCGATGCCGGTGATTGCAACTCTCTGTTCCATCATGGTCTCCTCATTCAAGCCGTTGTTCGGCCCTGGTTTCTACATCGCCATTCCGCCGTCGACGCGCACGACCTCGCCCGTAATGTAGGCAGCCGCATCACTCGCCAAAAAGCGCACCACGCCGGCCACTTCCTCGGGGCGCGCCATGCGCCTCAGGGGAATCTGCTCCTCGCACGCCGCACGCACCTTATCCGATAGCTTTGCCGTCATATCGGTCTCGACAAACCCGGGTGCGACCGCGTTCACTCGTACGCCGCGGGGCGCAAGCTCGCGCGCCACCGCCTTGGTCAGGCCGATCACGCCCGCCTTGGAGGCAGCGTAGTTGGCCTGCCCGGCATTGCCCATCAGGCCCACAACCGAGCTCATGTTGACGACGCAACCGCCGCGCTGGCGCATAAAGGTCTTGGTGAGTGCGCGCGTCGTGTTAAACGTTCCTTTAAGATTGACATCGAGCACGCGATCGAAGGCGTCATCGCCCATGCGCATGAGCAGGCCATCGCGGGTGATGCCAGCGTTGTTGACGAGCGCCCAAATGGGGCCAAAGTCGTTGAGGACCGCTTCCACGCACGCGTTGACGGTAACGGGGTCGGCCACGTCGCATTGATATGCGCGTGCCGCGGCGCCAGCCGCCTCGCAGGCTTCGCACGTCTCGCACGCCGCATCGACGCTGCCGGCATAGACGACGGCAATATCAAAGCCGTCCTCCGCCAGACCGACAGCGCAGGCGCGGCCGATACCCCGCGAGCCGCCCGTGACCAGTGCCACGCGACGTGAGTCGTTGCGCTCGAGCGCGCCGTTGTTCAAGTTGCCCATGTCATTCCTTTCGGGTTACAGCCCTGTGGACTATGCGAGCTCGTCGGCAATAGCTGCGACCTGCTCGGCCGTTTCGCACGAATACACGCGAACGTCGCTCAGCGTACGCTTGACCAGGCCCGACAGTGTTTTGCCAGGGCCGACCTCAATAAACGTGTCGATGCCCTGATCCTGCAGAGTATGCAGCGTGTCGACCCAGCGCACGGGATGGCTCACCTGGTTGGCCAAGACATCCGATGCTGCTCGCGGGTCCGCCGGATAGGGCGCCGCCGTCATATTTGCCATGACCGGAATTGGCAGCGGAGACGGCGCGTGGCCGGCTTGGATATACGTCGCCAGTCCCTCAGTCGCCTCGGCCATATAGGGGCTATGGAATGCACCCGACACCGCGACCTTCATGGCCCGGCCACCAGCCTCTTTTACCAAGGCGTCGAGCTCCTGCAGCGCCTCGGGCGCTCCGGCAACAACCGTCTGCTGCGGGCTGTTGTAGTTGACCGGCCAGCAATCCTCGCCGGCCTGCGCAGCCAGGTTCTCGACTTGCGCCGCATCAAGCTTGATGACGGCGCGCATACCGCCGGGGTGACGCTCGGCAGCCGCGGCCATCAGCGCCGCGCGCTCGCACACGAGCTCAAAGCCCGCTCGCGTATCGAACGCTCCTGCAAAGGTGAGCGCGGCGACCTCGCCCAGCGAGAATCCCGCACAGGCGGCAGGCGCCACGCCGCGCTCGCGCAATGCGGCAGCCGCTGCCAGGTCATGAACGAACACGCAAGGCTGCGTATTCTCGGTCTGCGAGAGCTCCTCCTTGGAGGCGCTCCGGCACTGCTCGCTCGTCCCCGGGCGCACCTCATCGGCAATGGCGAACACCTCGGCGGCCGCCGGCGATGTCTCGATCAGATCGACGCCCATCGCGGGGTGCTGGGCACCCTGGCCGGCAAACAAAAACGCTACGCCACCCATGCGCACGCACCCTTCAGGACGTGCTCGGCGCCATCGACCAGGTCGTCAACGATTTCGCGTGCGCTCTTGCGCTCGTTGACCATGCCGGCAATCTGTCCACACAAAAACGAACCCTCTTCGTAGTTGCCGTCCTTGGCGGCCTTACGCAGCGCACCGGTTCCCATAGCACCGAGCTCCTCGGCACTCGCACCGGAACCCTCGCTCTTGGCATAGGCGTTGGTGAAGGGGCTCTTGAGGGCGCGCACTGGATGCCCCGTCGAGCGACCGGTCGCACGCGTCGAAGTGTCGTTGGCCTTCAGGACCATCTCTTTGTACTGCTCCGAGACGGTGCACTCATTCGCAACGAGAAAGCGCGTACCCACCTGGACGCCGGCTGCGCCCAGCATAAAGGCAGCCGCCACGCCGCGGCCGTCGGCAATACCGCCGGCGGCCACAACGGGAATGTCGACCGCATCGACGACCTGCGGCACCAGTGCCATCGTCGAGGTCTCGCCAATATGGCCGCCCGATTCGGTACCCTCGGCAACAACCGCCGTGGCTCCACGACGTGCCACGAGGCGCGCCAGCGCCACCGAGGCAACGACCGGGATGACCTTGATGCTCGCCTCGTTCCACGCCTTCATGTACTTGGCGGGATTGCCGGCGCCCGTCACGACGACCGGCACTCGCTCGTCAATCACGACCTGTGCAACCTCGTCGGCAAACGGGCTCATGAGCATGACGTTGACGCCAAAGGGCTTATCCGTCTTGGCGCGCAGCTCATGAATCTGGTCGCGAAGCCAGTTGGCGTCGGCGTTCATGGCCGCGATGATGCCTAAGCCACCCGCCTCGGACACTGCGGACGCCAGCGAGGCATCGGCAATCCAGGCCATACCGCCCTGGAACACGGGCTTTTCGATGCCGAGCAGATCGCAGAGAGGAGTCTTGAGCATCTCTACTTCTCCAATGCCGCCTCGACCGTATCGGCGAACTCGCCGACCGTCTTGGGGTTCTCCTCGGTATCGAGCTGGATGCCAAACTCGTCCTCGACGGCGACGAGGATCTCGACGGTGCCCAGGCTGTCGAGACCAATCTCCTCGAGCGTGGACTCGGGCTTCATCTCGACATCGTCAAGACCGGCGGTCTCACGGATAACGTCGCAAACGCGCTCGAAGGTCTTCTGATCTGCCATGGTAGTTCTCCTTTGGTTGTGCCCTAGGGCGTTTTTATTTCCTATGTGCGACTACTTCCAACGAAGCAGATAGCCACCTATATCCAGACCGGCGCCAAATCCAACCAAGGCGATGGTGTCGCCTGTGTGAAGTGCACCGGCGTTTGCCAGCCGGTCGAGGGCAAGCGGAATGCATGCGCTCGAAATGTTGCCGGTCTCGCGCAACGTGCGAACCACGCGCTCGTCCGGCACGCCCAAGCGCTTGACCGCCTGACTCAGGATTCGTTCGTTAGCCTGATGGAATACAAAATGATCGATGTCTTCGACCGAAATGCCCGCATCGATCGCAAGCTTATGGACCGTGTCGCAGATGGCGTTGACGCCGAACTTGAACACGCGGCGGCCATTCATGGACAGCACGCTCGCGCTATCTGCGGAAGCCTTAAACGGCGAGGTACCGACCAGACCGGGAACGCGCAACGTCTCGACGTCGGGCGCCGTCGAAAGCTCAACGGCAAGGGGGTTGTCTCCCCCAGCTTCAATCACTGCGGCGCCTGCCCCATCGCCAAAAAGCACGCAGGTGGCACGGTCGGTCCAGTCGAGCGCGCGCGTCATCTGCTCGGCAGCAACAACAAGCACGCGCTCGGCACGGCTGCGGGCGATATAGCCCTCGGCGACATCGAGCGCAAATACGAAGCCGGCACAAGCCGCCGAGACATCGAAGGCAGGGCACGTCGCGCCAAGTCGCTCAGCAACGGCACACGCCTCGGCAGGAACAAGGTGGTCACCCGTCGTCGTCGAGCAGACGATCAGATCCAGCTGGCTCGCGTCGATTCCGGACACCTGGAGTGCCCGCTCACTCGCCGCTACGGCAAGGTCGTCAAGTGACTCGGTGGTGCAGACGTGGCGGCTCTTGATACCCGTGCGGGTAAAAATCCACTCATCCGAGGTATCGAGGAACTCAGACAGCTCGTCATTGGAAACACTGCGTTCAGGAAGCGCCGAGCCTGTTCCAAGAAGCGTGAAACCCATCACTAACCTCCTTTGAGTTGTTGACGTG